>JAZQEN010000054.1:0-11071 GCA_045539015.1 Candidatus Cryptobacteroides sp. | reverse complement strand
AAAGCTCGTGCTCCCCAAAGGGAGCACGAGCTTTCGGGAAAATACTGACAGCCAAATAGTTGGGCGCCAGCTCCATCCTGCGCTTTTCGTCAGCAAAATCCGACCGTTCGTCAGATTCTTTCGACAATTCGACATATATATTAAAAAATATAAAATATTCTGTGTACTTTCGTAGGATGTGTCAATGTGCGCAAATGGGATTTGAAAATTTTTAAAATATGATAACACTAAAGAAATTACTGATGATAACAATGGCTGCTGCTGTTTTGGCTTCATGTGGCCAGAAGGCATCCGAGTCGAATGATGTGCCTTTCGAAGAGTGCGTATATCTTGGTGACAAGACCGAGTTCGCAGTCTGGTCTCCTGCTGCAGAGGCTGCAGAATTGAGGATTTATAAGGATGCAAAGACTGATGCTGCATTCAAGATAGCCCAGATGCAGAAGTCTGAGGATGGCACTTGGACAGCAACTATTAACGAAGACCTTAAGGGCACATTCTATACTTTCTCGGTGAAGATAGATGGCGAATGGCTCCCGGAAACAGCTGGCCCTGGCGCAAAGGCTGTGGGTGTAAACGGCTGGCGTGGCGCTGTGATCGATTGGGATGAGACCGATCCCGAAGGATGGGATGAGGACAAGAGTCCTAAGATCGATCCTTCGGACATCATCGTTTACGAGGTGCATCACAGAGACTTCTCCATCCATGAGACCTCAGGCATGACAAACAAGGGTAAGTATCTGGCAATGACCGAAGAGGGCACAAAGAACCCTGACGGTCTCGCAACAGGTATAGACCACCTCAAGGAACTTGGCGTGACCTACGTCCAGCTTCTTCCTTCTACAGATTTCGGTTCCATCGACGAGGAGCATCTCGAGAACAACCAGTACAACTGGGGCTATGAGCCTCTTAACTTCAATGCTGTAGAAGGCTCATACTCAACAGATCCGTTCAACCCCGTAACCCGCATCAAGGAGTTCAAGCAGATGATCCAGGCTCTTCACAAGGCAGGCTTCCGCGTGATCCTCGATGTCGTTTACAACCACACCACACACGCTCCTAACACCGGTTTCGAGCGCACAATGCCTGGTTACTACTACCGCATGCGTGAAGATGGAACATATTTCGACGGCTCAGGCTGTGGCAATGAGACCGCTTCGGAGCAGGAGAGATTCCAGAAATTCATGGTAGAGTCTCTCGAGTGGTGGATGAAGGAATATCATATCGACGGCTTCCGTTTCGACCTCATGGCCATCCATGACATCGAGACAATGAACCTTATCAGCGAGCGTCTCCACGCAATCGACCCTGATGTGGTGATCTACGGAGAAGGCTGGGCCGCTTCAGCGCCTGCCTACCCTGCAGAGAAGATCGCCCTCAAGGCAAATACCTACATGATGGACAAGGTTGGAGCTTTCAGCGACAACATCCGCGACGCGGTCCGCGGCCCTCTCGGATGCGAGAATGCCGGTTTCATGGACGGCGTTGCCGGAAATAAGGAGAATATCCATTTCGGAATCGCAGGTGGTGTCGAGCATCCTCAGGTGACTGTGGAACCTTGGACAAACAATCCTCTTCAGCATGTAAGCTATGTCAGCTGCCACGACGACCACTGTCTGCGCGACCGTCTCGAGGAAGCTACCGATGCGACTGAGACCGAGCGCCTTGCAATGGTAAAGCTTGCTCAGACAGCGGTTTACACATCTCAGGGAATTCCGTTCATCTTCACCGGTGAGGAACTTTACCGCCACAAGCAGGGTGTGAAGAACAGCTACAACCAGCCGGATGAAATCAACGCAATCGACTGGACATACAAGACAAAATACAATGATCTTGTGAACTACTATGCTGCCCTCGCTGCAATCCGTCACGCACACCCTGGATTCTGCCTCGGCGATGCTGAACTCGTACGTGAGAAGCTTGAGTTCATCGATGTCGATGACCCTTGCGTTGTGGCATTCCGCATCAACGGTCTCGAGGGCATCGACCCTGCGAAGTCGCTCACAGTGCTCCTCAACGGCTCTAAGAAACCTATAGCTGTAAACATCCCTGAGGGACAGTATGTCGTTCTTGCTCAGAACGGCCAGGCTGATGCCGACGGCCTCAGCGCATACACCGGCAATACAATCATCGCCGGCCCAACCTCAGCAACCATCCTCGCAGAGAATTAATGCCCACCTGTCATTTCTTTCGCATGCGCTCAAGCGGCAAGCCGATAGCGAGCGACCGTTGCCACCTGTCATTTCGAGCGACCGTTGCCACTTGTCATTTCGAGCGACCGAAGGGAGTCGAGAAATCTAAATAATACAACAACAAATAGAGAATAAAGATCAACAATATGAAAAAAATACTCATAGCAATCACAGCAGCCCTGGCACTTGTTTCTTGCGGAGGCCAGTCAAACAAAAAGGCCGAGTCAAAAGAGCAGCAGCCTGTAGCATCAGAACAGCAGCCTCTGGCAAACTCTGTCGTATACGAAATGAACGTACGTCAGTACACTCCGGAAGGAACATTCGCTGCGGCGCAGAAGGAACTTCCGCGCCTCGCCGAGATGGGCGTTGATATCCTCTGGCTCATGCCTATCTATCCTATCGGAATCGAAGGCCGCAAGATGGGACCGGATGACCTGGGTTCATACTATGCCGTGAGAGACTATTGTGACATCAACCCCGAGTTCGGTACGCTCGAGGACTTCGACAACTTCGTTGCAGAAGCTCATAAGCTCGGACTTCGCGTGATTGTCGACTGGGTGGCAAACCACACTTCTCCGGACGCAGTATGGGTAACCGGACAGGCTCCAGACTGGTATGAGCGTGATGCTGAGGGCAATACGACATATACAGCAGACTGGTCAGACACAGCAAACCTCAACTACGGGAACAAGGAAGTCTGGAAGGGAATGCAGGCAGCTCTCCGCTTCTGGATGGAGCGCGGCATCGACGGATTCCGCTGCGACATGGCATGCGAGGTGCCTCTCGAGTTCTGGCAGGAGACCATCGCCGGCCTTCGTGCTGACTATCCGAACATGTATTGGCTTGCAGAGGGCGAGGAGCCGAAGCTTCACAGCCTCTCTGACTTCAATGCCTCATACGCATGGGAGCTCCACCACATGATGAACGCCATCGCTCGTGGCGAGAAGAACATCCCTGAACTCCTCGAGTACATCCAGAAGGACGCAGAAAGACATCCTGCAGATGCATTCCGTCTCATGTTCACATCAAACCACGACGAAAACTCATGGGCTGGAACAGAGTTCGAGAGAATGGGCGATGCTGCAGAGGCAATGGCTGTGCTCACATTCACTCTTCCAAACGGTCAGCCTCTGATCTACACAGGTCAGGAAATGGGCTGGAACAAGAGATTTGAGTTCTTTACAAAGGATCCTATCCCGGCTTGGGAGAAGAACGAATACTTTGATTTCTATAAGGAACTCATCGACATCCGTCACAACAATCCTGCACTCGCTGCCGGCGACCAGGGTGGTAAGTTCGAGGTGGTTTCAGCAGAGGACAGCGTACTCGTATTCACCCGCACGCTCCCTGACAACAAGGTTACCGTGAAGGTCGAGCTCAAGGCTCCATGGTCATACGAAATCGTAACGGAGTAGATTTCTCCACGCGCTTCGCTTGGTCGAAATGACATCGACCTCCCTGTCATCCTGAGCCCTCCTTGTCATCCTGAGCGAAGCGAAGGATCTTAAGCCCCAGAATTGTATGAAGAAATTAATATCAATAATAACCCTCACCTGCCTGCTCTCATCAGTAGCAACGGCGGCAGAGAAGCCGTTCAACCCAAAGAAGGTAAAGAACGCCACCAAAGAGCAGGTGACACGAGTGGAGCCGCTTTCATGGTGGGTCGGTATGAAGACCGATCTTCAGCTCCTCATCCAGGGACAGAACATTTCTGCTGCAGAGGTCTCTATCGAAGGCGGCAACGGAGTATCCGTTGCAGCAGTTCACAAGGCTGAAAGCCCTAATTATGTGTTCGTTGACGTCGCAATCGCTGACGATGCGACTCCAGGCACATATTACATTGTCTTCAAGAACGGAAAGAAGACATTCAAGTATCCATACGAGATCGCTGCTCGCGCAGAAGGCTCTGCCGAGCGCAAGAGCTTCACCACAGCAGACATGGTATATCTCATCATGCCTGACCGCTTTGCAAACGGCGATGCCTCAAATGATTCGACCGATGATACTACCGAAGATGCAGACCGTGAGAACCCTCACGGCCGTCATGGCGGAGACATCCAGGGCGTGATCGACAATCTCGATTACATCAGCGAGCTTGGTGCAACCTACATCTGGACTACTCCTTTCCTCGAGGATAATGACCCTCGCGGATCATACCACGGATATGCCGCTTCCGACTACTATCACATCGACTCCCGCTTCGGATCTAACGAGCTCTACAAGACTCTCGTCGAGAAGGCAAGGGAGAAAGGTATCGGCATCATCATGGATATCGTTCCAAACCACTGCAGCTATGTGCACTGGTGGATGGAGGACCTTCCTTTCCAGGACTGGATCCATCAGTTCCCTGAATACACCGGCACCAATGTGGCATTCTCTACGAACATGGACCCTAACGCTTCCAAGAAGGACCTCTATATTCAGGAAAGCGGCTGGTTCGTACCTACAATGGTTGATATGAACCTAGACAATCCATATGTGCTTCAGTACTTCATCCAGTGGGGAGTATGGTGGATCGAGTATTCCGGCCTCAACGGATTCCGCGTAGATACATACCCATATAATGAGAAGGTACCTGCATCAGAGTGGTGCAAGGCCATCATGAATGAATATCCGAACTTCAACATAGTAGGCGAGTGCTGGACTTCGTCCATCCCTCAGCTTGCTTACTGGCAGGGCGGCAACACCAACAAGGACGGCTTCGATTCACACCTTCCTTCGATCATGGACTTCCCGCTCCACGACGCTCTGCGTGCAGCCCTCGCTGAGGACGACGGCGGATGGGGAGTCGGCATGACCAAGGTATATGACATCCTTTCCCATGACTTCGTATATCATGACCTTTCGAAGATGCTCATCTTTCCTGGAAACCACGATACAGCACGTATCGGCGACTGTGTGCGCAAGGATCCTCGCGCCCTCAAGATTGCCATGACCATGATGGCTACCATGCGAGGCATCCCTCAGATCTTCGCTGGTGACGAGCTCATGTTCGTTTCCTCAAACCCTGGCAATCCTGGTGATCATCCTGGTCTCCGCGTGGACTTCCCAGGCGGATGGGAGGGCGATGCAATCGACCTCTTCACTGCCGAAGGACGTGAGGCTCAGACACATAACACAGACGGCCTCGAGGTGCAGAAGGGCCAGGCAGCTGACCTCTTCAACCACGCAAGCCGTCTCTTCCAGTGGAGAAAGACAGCTGATGTCATCCACAACGGAAAGACTCTTCACTTCATGACCCGTGACAACACATACGCATACTTCCGCTACAATGATGAGGCAGTCGTGTTCGTATATATCAACAACACCCTTGAGGATAAGAATGTTCCGTGGTCATACTACTCGGAGATCACCGACGGCCTTCAGGGCGGCGTTGACGTGCTCACCGGCGAGCCTTTCGAGGTCTCGGACGCTACCGTCGTAGCCCCAAAGACCGCCCTTGTAGTAGAATATAAAAGGTAATAAATAACACACACTATATGAAAAGAATACTAGCAGCAATTGCAATCGCCCTTCTGGCAGTAAGCTGCGGCCAGAAAGAGCATAAAGTGACTGATGTTCATACTCTTCAGTCTCCAGACGGCAAGCTGGAACTTACATTCCAGCTCACAGAGGCTGAGGGTACACCTCAGTATGCCCTTACATATGAAGGACAGGACGTCATCCTCCCTTCAAACCTCGGATTCGAATTCCGTGGTGTATTGAAGGCACAGAAGCTTGTATATGAGAAGGACGACACCATCTCTAAGGAAGATCGTGAGGATTGTTACTCCTTCGCAGAGGGCTTCGTTGTGGATAGCGTGGCGACTTCGACTTTTGATGATCTTTGGGAGCCGGTTTGGGGCGAGGAATCCCAGATCCGCAACCACTACAACGAGATTCTCGTATATCTCACCCAGAAGTCTTCTGACAAGAAGATGAACATCCGCTTCCGCGTGTATGATGACGGTATCGGTTTCCGCTATGAGTTCCCATACCAGAAGAACCTCAGCTACTTCGTGATCAAGGAGGAGCTGACTCAGTTCGCAATGGCAGGTGACCACACGGCATGGTGGCTCCCTGGTGACTATGATACTCAGGAGTATAACTTCACAGAGTGCCGTCTCACCGAGATCCAGGACAAGATGAAGGATGCCATCTGCGGCAACGACTCACAGACTCCATATTCCGTAAACGGTGTCCAGACATCTCTCCAGATGCGTACGGACAGCGGACTTTATGTGAATATCCACGAGGCTGCGCTTCTCGACTATCCTTGCATGCACCTCGAGCTCAACCCTCGCACTCTCGTATTCACATCACATCTTACTCCTGACGCCCAGGGCTGGAAGGGTCGCATGCAGACCCCTTGCAACACTCCTTGGCGTACAGTTCAGGTCGCTCCTTCCGCAACAGCTCAGCTCGCATCACGTCTGATCCTCAACCTCAATGAGCCATGCGCTCTCGAGTCTACAGACTGGATCAAACCGGTGAAGTACATCGGAGTATGGTGGGAGATGATATCAGGTAAGGGCTCATGGGCATACACTGACGATTTCGCTTCAGTTCAGCTCGGCAAGACAGACTATTCGAAGGCTACTCCGAACGGACGCCATTCGGCTAATAATGAGAACGTACGCCGTTACATCGACTTTGCTGCAGAGCATGGCTTCGACCAGGTTCTCGTCGAGGGATGGAACGAAGGCTGGGAAGACTGGGCTAACTGCAACAAGGACTATGTCTTCGACTTCGTCACTCCATATCCTGACTTCGACATCGCGGCACTTAACGAGTACGCACACTCAAAGGGTGTGAAGCTTATGATGCACCACGAGACATCGTCTTCAGTACCCACCTACGAGCGCCACCTTGACCAGGCCCTCGACCTGATGGATAAGTATGGATACAACAGCATCAAGAGCGGTTATGTAGGCGACATCGTCACTCCGGGCGAGCACCACTACAGCCAGATGATGATCAACCACTATATGTATGTAGTCAAGAAAGCTGCAGAGCATCAGGTGATGCTCAACGGTCACGAAATGGTCCGTCCAACCGGTCTCTGCCGTACATATCCTAACCTCATCGGTGCTGAGGCAGCCCGCGGTACTGAGTATCAGGCATTTGGCGGTACAATGCCGCACCATGTGACCATCCTTCCGTTCACACGCCTCAACGGTGGCCCTATGGACTACACTCCTGGTATCTTCGTGATGGATCTTGCATCAGTTACAGAGGGAAGGAATAACTCATGGGTAAATGCCACTATCGCAAACCAGCTTGCGCTCTATGTGACCATGTATTCGCCGCTCCAGATGGCTGCAGACCTTCCAGAGCACTATACTCAGGAGAAACTCTTCCCTGCATTCCAGTTCATCAAGGACGTTGACATCGACTGGATACAGTCAAAGTACCTCCTTGCTGAGCCAGGTGAGTATGTCGTGATCGCACGTCAGGGCAAGAAGGACGGCCAGTGGTTCTGCGGCGGTGTTACCGATGACAATGCCCGCACTCTCGAGGTCCCTATGAGCTTCCTCGAACCAGGCAAGACATACGAGGCTACAATCTATGCCGACGCCCAGGATGCCCACTACAAGAACAATCCACAGGCATATGAGATCAGAAAACAGAACGTTACAGCTGAGGACACCCTCTCGATGTTCATGGCTCCAGGCGGTGGTTTCGCCATCTCATTTGTAGAAATCAATTAAAAATCATAACTTTGTGGAATTGCTGCTCTGCCGGATCCATTCCAGCAGAGCCTGCAACCAAGGTAGGCGGATTTTCGAGAAATCTCCTGCCACCAAAAAACAAGACCAAACAAACTAACTAACTACGATATGAACAAAATCTTAATGAATGCTGCCAACTCAACCCTCGGGGGGGGCAGCTACGAATCCCCAGAAGTAAATGTAGTGGAGATTCACTCAGAGGGAGTGCTGTGTGCAAGTGGCCAGCTTGAAGGATGGCAAGAAGATGAACTTGATTGGTAACAGATGTTTAACTATTAAAACGAAGAAAAAATGAAAAAGAATTTGTTTATGGTTGCAGCTGTTGCCCTCATGGCCATGGTATCATGCAACAAAGAAGAAATAAATAATAACGAGATTATTAACGACGAGCAGATCGAGACTCCTTCAGACATCGTATTCGTAGCTGAGTTCGCTAATGGTTCAGAGACTAAAACTGCTCTTGGAGAAGTTGTAGACGGTGTTCGTCAGGCTACATGGATTAAAGGAGATGCTATCTCCATTAATGGTACTACATTTACTGCTGTTGCAGATGGTGCAAGGACGGAGTTTACTACAACTTCTTCTTTCGATGAAACTGTAGAAGTATTTCGCGCAGTATACCCATCAACATCATATAAAGGATCTGCTGTAGTAATACCTGTGAGCCAGAACGGTACATTTGAGAATGCTTCCATTGCAGTTGCTGAGTCAAATGACCAGTCTCTAAAGTTCTCTAACGTGTCATCAATTCTTAAGTTCCAGGTTCCTGCTGCTTGCACAACTGTAACTTTTGAATCAACTAATTCTATCGCTGGTCAGATCAGTATCAAATATACTGATGGTGTAATGGTTCCTGATTATACTTCTTTGACTAATCCTCAGAAGAAGATTACAGTTGCTGCAGTTGGCGGTTTCGTAACAGGAAAGGACTACTATGTAGCTGTAAAGCCAGGTGATCATCAGTTCACAGTGAGCATCGACGGTAATGTTTCGAAGGCATCAACAAAGTCCGTGACAGTAGAGCGCAGCAAGATTCTCAACATGGGCGTACTTCCAGAGCCAGTTGTTAAAGAGGATGCTGTCATTCGTATCAACAATTTGAATGGCTGGGGTGATCTGAACATCACTATCAATAGCGGATCTACTACTCTTGCAAATGCTAAGGCTATGACAAAAGAGGGAAATAACATTTTTGCATATAGATTAGACAATCAATACATTGGTACTGAAGTTACTTATTTCATAACTCATAGCTGGTATCAGACAAGTACTAAGACAACGACTTTGGCTGCCGACAGTGAAGCCACTGCGATTACCCTTAATACGACTTACCTTCAGCCGGGAACCTGGAACTGGACAAGTGCAACGTTTGGTGCATGGATGTGGGGGGGAGGTGTTTCCGACATAATGGTTACAGGTGTGAAAGTGAAAGATGATTTCTTTGAGTTTGAAATACCGGCAGAAGGATATCAGAATGTTATTTTCCTTAGGTGTAACAACAATAATCCTGAAGCATCTTGGGATAGAGTATGGAATCAGACTGAGGACTTAACCCTGAAGCATATGTGTTTTTGTGTTAACTCATGGACTCAAAGTGAATCAAATGATACTCGTTGGTATTAAAAAGTCTTAGGGTTAGCAGCATTCATCACTATGTGTTAAATGAGAGCCTTTAGAAACTCAATAGTCCAAAGCCCGGGGCATCACCTCGGGCTTTGTTGTGTCATACCCCTTCCTTTGCCTCTGGCCACCCAACCCCCTGATCCTCAGTCAAATGACTAGTAATACGGTGGGTCATTTTGCCCCATCGTATTGGTCGTCATCCTGCTGTGGACCAATGTCTTACATGTCCATTGACTTGACCATACTTGCGGTGCTGATACTGACAAATGTGCTCGGTAGTCGTTTTGGGTTACGACCGAGCACGGCGACAGGCCACAGAAGGGCACAGGAGGTACATAGGTGTGCTCGGCGGTCAGCACTTTTGACCACCGAGCATGGCGACATGTCAAGGAAGAGCATAGAAGGCACACTAACTGAACAGCAATCTAATGGTTTATAGGATATAGCTATGGACCTAGACGTGGTTAGGGCTAGAGTAACGGCTATGGTCATGGATACGGACATGGTTGTCCAACTCCTTAGTTGTCAATGACTTACCTAGCAACACGGTGGGTCATTTCACCCCACCCTATTGATAGTTATCTTGCTGATTCTCAGCCCCTTCCATGTCCATCGTCTCAGACCTTCTGCACACACCACCCGCGCTAGTGCTGTCTTGTGTCACATCAAGCCTCCCCGCCGCTACCACTACCACTGTACCACTATCATTGTACCACAACCTTAACAGGACCATCAGCCCCCTTCACCTGGTCACCAGCCCCCATCACCATCTCCCTTTACCTGGACACCTGTCACCTTTACCTGGACACCTGTCACCTTTGCCTAGTCACCTGTCACCTTTGCCTAGTCACCTAACTCCCTAACCCTCAGTCACATGCCTAGCAACACGGTGGGTCATTTTGCCCCACCGTATTGGTCGTCATCCTGCTGTGGACCAATGTCTTACATGTCCATTGACTTGACCATACTTGCGGTGCTGATACTGACAAATGTGCTCGGTAGTCGTTTTGGGTTACGACCGAGCACGGTGACAGGCCACAGAAGGGCGTAGGAGGCATATAGGTGTGCTCGATGGTCGGCACTTTTGACCACCGAGCACACTGGCGCTGGAGAGAAGACTGGATGGCACTGCTGAACCTGCCGCTCGGGGAGGCCGAAGAAAATTTGTTTGATTTTTCTAAAAAATTAAACAAATTTTTGCCTTCCGAGCGGGCTCCCACTGCCCTCCAAGCCCGATTTTCGACTTTATCCGCGTACTTTTTTGTTACGCGGATAGCTCTTCCGAACTTTGCTTCCGTAAACTTTAAAATTATTTATTATGGCAGACAGAGTATTAGCAGTGAGTGAGCAGAGGTATGTGGACATACTCAGCAACGGAGGTTTCAAGGCGTTTTTCGGGGACGAGAGCAACAAGGAGGTGGTGATGGAGCTGCTGAACACTATGCTTCCGAAGCACAGGCAGATCAAGGAGATCATTTATCAGCCGACGGAGCATCAGGGGCCGGTCATCGGGCAGAGCAAGGAGTTCAAGTATGATTTCATGTGCAG
>JAZQEN010000053.1:0-21164 GCA_045539015.1 Candidatus Cryptobacteroides sp. | reverse complement strand
GGGAAACCGCCTTTTTACCAAGGAGGATGTGGAGACATTCAAGCATATCCACATGCTGGTGAAGGTAGAGGGCCTTACCCTGGAGGGTGCAGCCAAAAGACTGAGAGGAGACCGCAAGGATGTGATCAACAAATCACGCGTCCTGGAGAGCCTCAAAGGCATCAGAGCTCAGCTCGCAGAAATCCGTAAAGATCTGTAACCCTATGAAAGTAAAAGATATAACATCGCTGATCGAATCCTTCGCACCGCTGTCCGTCCAGGAGGGATGGGACAACAGCGGACTGTGTGTGGGCTCTCCCGAGGATGAGGTCACTTCCATTCTGCTCGCGCTGGATTGTACTCCTGAGCTGGTGGATGAGGCGGTTGCATGTGGGGCGGATATGATAATCACTCATCATCCGCTTATCTTCTCCGGTCTCAAGAAGATTTCGCCGGACGATTTTGTGGGCTCGGCGGTAATGAAGGCCATCAAGGCAGGTATCAGCATCTATGCCGCCCATACAAGTGCCGACAAGGTCCTGCAGGGAGTGAGCGGAGCCATGGCGGAGAGACTGGGACTGACTGATGTGGAAATATTGGATGAGGATGGCGAAGGTACCGGCCTTGGAGTTGTCGGAAATTTGCCTCAGGCGCTGACTGCCGATGAGGCCGTCAGGCTGGTGAAGGAGCGTTTCAACCTTAAGGCCATGAGGACTTCACGTCCTGTGGAAGGAAAGATCGAGCGTGTTGCAATGTGCGGAGGATCAGGAGGTTCGCTCATATCAAAGGCGCGGAAATCAGGCGCCCGACTGTATATAAGCGGCGATATCTCATATCATAACTTCTTTGCCGGCGATGAATTCATGATAATGGATATTGGACATTATGAAAGCGAAATCGGAATAGTGGATATTTTATTTTCTTTGATAAAGAAAAATTTTCCTACCTTTGCGGTTCGCATTACGCAGAATTTAAATAGTAACCCGATATATTATTTTTAAGCGATATGGCTAAAAAAACTAAGAAAATTGAGACTCCTATTGACCAGAGGGAGACCTTTGTGTCGATTCAGAAGAGCTTTGCAGACTCGGATCTTTCAGTAGCTGAAAAGCTGAAGACCCTCTATATCCTGCAGCAGGCTGACACTGAGATTGACAAGATCCTTCAGCTCAGAGGAGAACTCCCTGTTGAGGTTGAGAATCTTGAGAATGAGATTGCAGATCTCAAGGCAAAGGCTGCCCGTATGTCTGAGTACATCGACGAGATGAACAGACAGATTGCAGAAAACAAGATGAATATCACCGAGTTCGATGCTCAGATCGAGAAGTACAGGACTCAGCTTGACAACATCGCGAACAGCCGTGAGTATGACTCTCTCAACAAGGAAATCGAGAACCAGGATCTCCTCAGGCAGATTGCAGAAAAGCACATCGGTGAGGCAAAGGAGCGTATCTTCGACAAGAAGAACGACCTTGAAGTCGTAAAGGAGAAGATCGCAGTAAGGACTGATGACCTCGCCGCAAAGAAGCAGGAGCTTGAGACTATCGTCGAGTCTACTGCAAAGGAGGAGGCAAGACTTCGCGAAAACAGGGAAGAGTGCGCTGCAAAGATCGATGCTAGAACAATGAGTGCATACGACCGCATCCGTCAGAGCTGCAACAATCACCTTGCTGTAGTTGCTGTATTCAATGGCGACTCTTGCGGAGGATGTTTCAATTCTATTGCACCTCAGAGACTTATCGACATCGCATCTAACAGGAAGATGATCATCTGCGAGCATTGCGGAAGAATCCTCGTAAATCCTGATTTCGAATAGTCTTTAGCTGTCAGTTATGGCTGAAGGAGGAAAGAGGAAAGCCGCCGGTAAGAAGGGTCAGGCTGTAAACCTCGGAACGCTTGGGCTTGAGATGGGAACAATACCACCTCAGGCTCTTGATGTTGAAGAGGCAGTGCTTGGTGCGCTTCTGGTGGAGCCTAACTGCATAGATGAGGCAATGGACGAACTTACGCCCAACTGCTTCTATAGTGACCGTCACAGAATGATATTCGAGGCTATGCGCTCATTGACAAATGAGCACGTGGCCTTGGATCTTTTATCCGTATCCCAGAAGCTCAAGTCTCAGGAAACTCTCGAAGCTGTCGGTGGTGCCGTCACTTTGGCCCAGCTGTCCCAGAAGGTTGGAGCCGCTGCCCATATAGAATATTATATAAGGATTCTCAAGCAGAAGTGTATCCAGCGTGAGCTGATTACCGCGTCTTATGAGATCCTCAAGAGTTCGTATGACGAGTCTGTCAATGTCGACGATCTGATCGACCAGGCTCAGACCAAGGTATTTGCTGCTGTCCAGAACAATGTGAAGAAGGATGTGCAGGAGATCGGAGCGGTAATCAACGATGCCATAGAGGACATAATGAAACTCCAGAAGTCTTCGGGCCTCAGTGGTGTACCTTCAGGATTCGCGTCCCTTGACAAGATCACACAGGGATGGCAGGCTTCCGACCTTATCATCCTTGCGGCACGTCCGTCTGTGGGAAAGACAGCCTTTGTGCTCAACCTGGCCAGAAATGCAGCCGTGGATTTCAACATGCCGGTTGCGATATTTTCTCTTGAAATGCCTTCGATGCAGCTTGCAAAGCGTATGATGGTATCGGAGACCAGGCTCAGCGGCGACAAGTTCCGTGGCGGAGAAAAGATGGCGGATTGGGAGTGGCAGCAGTTGGATATCCAGCTGAAGAGGCTGGTGAAGGCACCTATATATATAGATGACACCCCTTCTCTTCCTGTGATGGAGTTCCGTTCGAAAGTGAAGAGGCTTGTCAAGCAGAAGAAGGTAAGGCTTGTTGTAGTCGACTACCTTCAGCTTATGCAGGGCCCTTCTGAGCTTCGCGGAATGCGTGAGCAGGAGGTCGCTGCAATTTCACGTACGCTCAAGGCTACTGCAAAGGAAATGAACGTTCCTATCATCGCCCTTTCACAGCTCTCGCGTCAGTCGGAGAACCGTCAGGGAAGTAACCGCCGTCCTCAGCTCAGCGACCTTCGAGAGTCCGGATCAATCGAGCAGGATGCGGATATGGTACTCTTTATCCATCGATATGACTATCAGGGACTTTCGGCCGAAGAGGAGGATATCGGAAGGACGCAGATAATCATCGCAAAGCATAGAAACGGTGCCATCGCTGATATAGACATGAAGTTCCGTGCGGATGAGGTCCGTTTCGTGGATCTTTCCGACAGTCTTGTAAATCAGGCTGACAGCATGGGAGTGGAGTCTGCTATGAACAATGATGCTCCATACGGCGGGGCAGATTTTTCGGGTACTGCGGATTTTGATGCAGCAGGTGAGGGATTCGTATAATCATAACTGAGAGAAGATGGCTAAAAAGAATGAAATAGTCCATGAGGGCAAGATCATAGAGATTACTCCGGATTTCACGTCTGTTGAAATCATGGTTTCCTCTGCCTGTGCATCCTGTCATGCAAAGAGTCTGTGCGGGATGTCTGAGGAAGAGGAGAAGGTGATCATGCTTCCTACAGACCCGTATGCTACATATAACGTGGGCGATAAGGTGCAGGTATGCACCAGGATGAGCATGGGATTCAAGGCGGCTTGGATCTCATATGTCATACCTTTGTTTATTTTATTGACTCTTATACTTGTGCTTTCATCATTCGGCGTCAGTGAAATGATAAATGCGCTCGCGTCTGTCGGAGGCGTGGCATTGTACTACTTTATAATCTGGCTTTTCCGTGAAAAGCTCCAGAAGGAATTCGTATTTTATATAAAATAACCATAAACATTAATAGAATGACAGAAACTATCATCTGGACTATCGCAATCCTCACCGTCCTCGGCGTGGTTCTGGCTGTGATCCTTTACTTTGTAGCTGAAAAGTTCAAGGTTGAGGAAGATCCTAGAATCGATGAGGTGGAGAAGGTTTTGCCTGGTGCCAATTGCGGCGGATGCGGACAGGCAGGCTGCCGTGCTTTTGCCCAGCATTGCGTAGAGTCGTCTCCGAATCTGGACAGCTGCTTTTGTCCTGTAGGAGGCAACGAGGGTATGCAGAAGGTTGCTGCCGTACTTGGCGTTGAGGTCGCTGCAAAGGAACCTCAGGTGGCTGTAGTGCGCTGCAACGGAACTTGTGAGAACCGTCCTCGTACAAACGAGTATGGCGGATATCAGTCATGCCGGGTGAAGGCCGCTCTTTACAGCGGAGATACCGGCTGTTCTTTCGGATGTCTTGGATGTGGCGACTGTGTATCAGCCTGCCAGTTCGGAGCAATCTCGATGGATCCTGTAACGGGGCTTCCTGTGGTTGATGAGGAAAAATGTACTGCCTGCGGTGCCTGTGTAAAGGCCTGCCCTAAGGCAATCATCGAGATTCGCAACAAAGGACGCAGGAACATGCGTGTGTTCGTTTCATGCGTGAACAAGGACAAGGGAGCTGTTGCCCGCAAGGCCTGCAAGGCTGCCTGCATCGGCTGTGGCAAATGTGCCAAGGTCTGTGCATTCGATGCAATCACCGTAGAGAACAATATCGCATATATCGACTTCACAAAGTGTAAGCTCTGTAAGAAGTGCGTTGCCGAGTGTCCTACCGGAGCTATCCATGCGGTGAATTTCCCTGTAATCAAGCCAAAACCAGCTCCAGCTCCTGTGCAGAGCGCACCAGTGGCACCGGCAGAGGCAAAGGCTTCAGCTGCCATTTCGGGCGAAGCCGAGAAATCTGAAAATTAAGGAGGAACAGTAATATGATGAAGACATTTTCAATAGGTGGTATCCACCCAAGTGACAGCAAGATCTCAAAAGATTGCAAGATCGAGGTCCTGCCCGTTCCTTCGAAAGTATATATCTCTGTAGCTCAGCACCTGGGTGCTCCTGCGACTCCGATCGTAAAGCCTGGTGATCAGGTTAAGGTCGGCCAGGTGATAGCGGAGCCTGCAGGATTCATTTCCGCTTATGTACATTCATCGGTGTCAGGTACAGTGAAGTCAGTTGGACCTCGCAAGGACCTCGCCGGTAACAATATGACACATATCGAGATCGATGTGGAGGGTGATGAGTGGGTAGAAGGCGTAGATCTTACAGATACGCTTGTTACAGCGATTCCTGAGGACAACAAGGCGATTCTTGAGAAGATCAAGCTGTGCGGAGTTGTCGGTCTGGGTGGAGCGACGTTCCCAGCTCACGTGAAGCTTTGTCCGCCTCCGGGAAAGACTGCTGACTGCCTCATCCTGAACGGTGCAGAGTGTGAGCCATATCTTACTTCTGACTATCGCATCATGCTTGAGAGAAGCAAGGAGATCGTTGTCGGAGCTGCCATTATGAAGCAGGTTCTCGGCGGTTGCCCTGCAGTTATCGGCATCGAGGAGAACAAGCCTGAGGCCATCAAGGCCATGACTGCTGCGGTTGCTGAACTTCAGGCGTCTGCAAAGGGTTATGACGGAATATCTGTGATGCCACTCAAGAAGAAGTATCCTCAGGGTGGTGAGAAGCAGCTTATCGATGCTGTTATGGGACGTCAGGTGAAGTCTATGGGACTTCCTATCGATGTCGGAGCAGTAGTTCAGAACGTTGCGACATCTCTCGCTGTATATGAGGCTGTTCAGAAGAACATTCCTCTCATCACCAACGTGATGACTATCACAGGAGACTGCCTCCCTATGGAGAAGCAGCATAACTACAAGTTCCGTATCGGTATGCCTTTGTCATACATCGCTGAATATGCAGGCGGTGTGCCGGAGCAGGCTGCGAAGATCGTAAGCGGCGGTCCTATGATGGGTAAGGCGATTGCCAACATGGATGCGACTACAGTGAAGGGATCATCATCTCTTCTTTATCTGACTGCTGAGCAGACAGTCCGTGGCATCGAGTCGGCATGTATCCGCTGCGGCAAGTGCGCTGAGGCCTGCCCTATGGGTCTCGAACCTTTCCTCCTTCAGAAATATGCCCGCAACAGTATGATGGACGAGCTTGAGGAGAATGCTATACAGGATTGTATAGAGTGCGGCTGCTGCCTCTACAGCTGTCCTGCTAACATTCCGTTGCTTGACATCATCCGCCTTGCAAAGGGTGACGTCATCAAGATTATAAGAGGGAGGGGACAAAGGTAAAAACTGAATTCCTCCCACCTAGGTGGGCCCCTCCCATTCACGTGGCCATGGGCGGCCACGGTTTTTACCTTTGTCCCCTGCCTCTCAAATCGATAACTAAATTAATCAAAGAAAATGGATAAAATATTGGTTTCACCATCACCGCATCTTCACACGAAGACTTCGACCAAGTCTTTGATGCGTGATGTTGTGATAGCACTGCTTCCTGCAGTCATCGTTTCTGTCCTGTTCTATGGATGGTCGGAGCTGCTGGTGATGTCAGTGAGTATAGCATCATGTCTTCTGCTTGAACTTTTCATTACCAGGTTCATGCTGAAGAAGCCATGCACGATTTCAGACTGCTCTGCCCTGGTGACAGGTATCCTTCTGGCTCTCAACCTGCCTTCAACTACTCCTTGGTGGGTGGTGTTCATCGGAGCGGTTGTAGCTATCGGAGTAGGTAAGATGACCTTCGGCGGTCTTGGACAGAACCTGTTCAATCCTGCACTGGTAGGCCGTGTATTCCTTTTGATTTCGTTCCCTACATATATGACTGACTGGACAAGACCAGAGGGCTTTGTAGGAGGAAATCTGGATGCCCTGACAGGAGCCACTCCTCTCGGAGCTGTAAAGGAGGGCGGAATCGCAGCTGTGGACAGCCTCAACTATATGGACATGCTGTTCTATAACATCGGAGGTTCTGCCGGTGAACTTTCGGCGATTGCCCTTATCATAGGCTTCATCTACCTCCTTGCACGCAAGGTCATCAAGCCTTATATCACGCTGTCTATCCTTCTTACAGTTGTTCTGTTCTCAGACATCTTCTGGATCATAGATCCTACCAGGTATACTGATCCTCTCTTCAACCTTCTTACCGGTGGTCTCCTTCTCGGTTCAATCTTCATGGCGACCGATTATGTGACCTCACCGATGAGCAAGTGGGGAGGTGTCATCTTCGGAGTCGGTATCGGTATCATAACCATGCTCATCCGTTACTTCGGAGCATATCCTGAGGGTGTATCTTTTGCAATCCTTATCATGAACGCCGTAGTGCCTCTTATCAATAAGGTGTGCCACGCTAAAAAATATGGGAGGTAACAGTTATGGCAGTTAAATCATCATTCAAGAACATGACCCTTTGCCTGCTTGTCATCTGTCTGGTGTGCTCCGCACTTCTGGCAGGAGTATATGCATTGACAAAGGAAACCATCGAAACAGGCGATGCTCAAAGAAATGAAGCGGCTATCAAGGAAGTGCTCCCTGAGACTGCGGTGACAATCGAAAAAGAAGACACCATCAAGTTTGAGAACGCTTCGTATACATACAATCTCGCCTATGACAAAGAGGGAAACACAGTAGGATGTGCCATCAATGTGGAACCAAATGGTTTCGGTGGCCCTATCAAGATGAAGGTCGGACTTAATGCAGACGGAATCATCTGGAATGTAAAGGTTCTTTCCCATGCCGAGACTCCAGGTCTTGGTGCAAAGTGCAAGGAGCCTGGTTTCTCAGAGCAGTTCAGGAAGTTCGATCCGGCAGCAAAGAAACTGGCCGTAACCAAGGACGGCGGTGATGTCAATGCGATCACAGCATCTACAATTACATCCCGCGCATATGTTGACGGTCTTGCCCTTGCCGTGAAGCTGTTCGATGCCATCGGTAAGGAGCCTGATCCTCTTGCACCAGCATCTGAGGAGCCGGCTGCTGCTCCGGTTGACACAGTCAAGACTATACCAGTTGATACTGTCATTCCGAGCGATGCTACCACTGTCATTCCGAGCGAAGTCGAGGAATCTAAATAAAGGAGGAACAGAAAATGGGAAAATTCAATCTTATAACTAAAGGCCTAATCAAGGAGAACCCTACATTCGTCCTCCTTCTGGGTATGTGTCCTACATTGGCTACTACCACATCGGCCATCAACGGTATGAGCATGGGACTTGCCACAATGTTCGTCCTCATTCTCTCGAATATAGTGATCTCCGCAATTGCGGGATTCATTCCAGACAAGGTCCGTATTCCGGCTTATATTGTCGTGATCGCCACTTTCGTGACTGTCCTCGAACTCATTATGAAAGCATACGTTCCGGATATCTATGAGACTCTCGGTCTGTTCATTCCACTTATCGTTGTGAACTGTATCGTCCTCGGTCGTGCAGAGGCATTTGCAAACAAGAACGGCGTCTTTGATTCAGCCCTTGACGGAGTTGGTATCGGACTTGGCTTCACTTGCTCCCTTACACTCCTCGGTCTTGTACGTGAGGTTCTCGGTAACGGATCAGCATTCGGATTCAAGTTTATAGAAGGTGACGGTATCCTTGCATTCGTTCTTGCACCGGGAGCTTTCCTTGCACTTGGATATCTGATCGTGATATTCAAGAAGCTCACTACAAAGAAGTCTAAGTAAAGTATAACAGGATAAAGAAAAATAAGCTATGGTAGAATATTTGATTATCATCATTTCAGCGATATTCGTAAACAATATCCTGTTGTCGCAGTTCCTTGGAATCTGCCCGTTCCTGGGTGTTTCCAACAAGCTCAGCACAGCATCCGGTATGTCGATGGCCGTGTGCTTCGTGATCACGCTGGCTACTGTTGTCACCTTCCTTTTGAACAAACTTCTGGTACTGTGTAACCTTCAGTTCCTGCAGACCATTTCGTTCATCCTCGTGATTGCTGCCCTTGTGCAGATGGTGGAGATCGTGCTCAAGAAGATCAGCCCTGCGCTGTATGCGTCTCTGGGTGTGTTCCTTCCGCTTATCACCACAAACTGCGCGGTTCTCGGTGTGGCAATGACAGTTGTAAAGCCATCTAAATTCGCTTCAGCCGCAGGCGGCTTCATGAACCTTGGTGAGGCAACTGTCTATGCATTTGCTACTTCGCTTGGTTTCGGTCTTGCAATGATCCTTTTCGCAGGTCTTCGCGAGCAGCTTTCGCTCAACGATGTGCCTAAGGCATTCAAGGGTGTTCCTATCGCCCTTGTGACAGCAAGTATCCTTGCAATGGCGTTCATGGGCTTCTCAGGATTGGTATAGTGACTGCGCAGGAATATTTTGACCTCGGTCAGGAACACAGACGGAACAGACGTTTCGGTGATGCCATAAATGCCTTCAGGGCAGCGATGGCAGAAAGTGATGCAACGGAAGAACTTTGCCGGAAGGCTCAGGCTTCCGTGGAGTTGATCCAGGAGATCAACGGCTTTGTCAATACCGACCTTATGAATCCATAAGGTCGGTTTAAATGAAACTATGAGTAAACGGATAAAGATTCTTATATTAACTGCTGTTGCACTTTTTTCCCTGTCTGCACAGGCTCAGGAAAAGAGCAGGACTCAGTTTGCCCTGTCTACAGATATTGTGGATTGGGCAAATTTCGGTACTGTGAACCTTGAGGCGGGAGTCAGTGTGCATCAGCATTTTTCCATTCAGGCAGGAGCAAAGTACAATCCATGGAATTTCCATACCCGCAAGCTTGGTCTGCAGATGCACAACAAGCAGACTACCGCCTATGCAGGTTTCAGATATTGGCCATGGTATGTCTTTTCAGGATGGTGGGTCGGTGCTCAGGTCCAGTATACGGATTACTCTGAAACAGGAATCTGGCGCCATGCCCTTAATCAGGGACAGGCTCTTGGCGGAGGGGCATCCTTCGGATACACTCTGATGCTTCACGAGAGATTCAATATCGAGTTCGGTGCCGGTCTGTGGGCCGGACGCCTTCTGAAATACAATCTCTATTGTTGCCCTGAATGTATGGAGATAAGGGAAAGCGGCCCTAAGAATTTTGTGGCTCTGAATGATGTCTCTGTCTCCTTTATGTATGTGTTTTAATGATGAGGATGATTCTTGACCGATATAAGTACGGAGTTATAATGGCCGTATTGTTTCTTGCTGCTGCGTGTTCTACGCAGAAGAAGCTGGAGCGGTTGCAGAAGGGAGAAGGCCCGTCTGCCCAGCTCAGCCTTGGGCGGCAGGAGAGTTTTGTGCCTCAGATAAAGAACGGGAAAGTCTCTCGTGATACTCTCAAGATAAAGGACGAGGACGGGTCTGAGATCCTGATAATGAAGGCTGTGAGGGACGAGGAGACCGGAGAGATGGTTGCTGCGGACGTTCTGGATGCAGCTATGGTCACTGCCCGTTTCAGAAATATTGCCGAGCGAAAGGGTAAGGTCGATCTTGCCTTCCAGGTCATAGTCCCTGCGTCAATGCGTGACAGCCGTTGGCAGCTGAGATTCTATCCCGATATGTTCGTGATGGAAGACAGTCTGCGTCTGGAACCGGTGATAATTACGGGTGAAGCATACCGAAAGGCCCAGCTGAAGGGATATGAGCACTATGATAAGTTCCTGTCCAAGATTGTCGAGGATACTACAGCATTCATAAATGTGCGTCAGCTGGAGATTTTCCTGAAGAGGAATATTCCTGAGGTCTATGCTTTCAAGACGGATTCGACTTATGTGAGCGAAGAGGAATTCCTCTCGGCTTACGGCGTGAGCGAGCGTCAGGCTGTGGACCACTATACCAACAAGTTCGCAAAGAATATGAATGAAAGGCGCAAGGCCCGCAAGGACAAGATGTACAGGAAGTACGTGAAGACACCTATCGTCACGGAGGGAATCCGACTGGACACCGTGATGGTAAACAGCGAAGGTGACTTCATATATAATTATGTGCAGACTATAAATACGCGCCCGAAGCTCCGCAGGGTCGATATTGTGCTTTCCGGAGATATATTCGAGCAGGACAAGAGGCTGTACACGATACCAAGAAGCGAGCCCCTTACTTTCTATATCAGTTCGATCGCAGCTTTCGTAGACAATACCGAGCGGTATCTGACCAAGGTAGTGGAACGTCGGGCCTCTGCCAACACCGAGTGCCGTATTGATTTTGAGGTAGGGAAGTCTGACGTACGCCTTGATCTTGGCGAAAATGCAGCATCTGTCAGCCGAATCGAAAAGACCCTGGCCTCACTTCTTGAAAATGAAACGTTCGACCTTGATTCAGTGGTTGTCAGTGCAACAGCATCTCCTGAAGGCTCATATGCATTCAACGGCAGACTGGCGCAGAGACGTTCAGAATCGGTATCGGCATATTTCGAGAACTATATGACCCATTATGTGGACTCATTGGTTGAGGCTGCGGGAATCTCCATAGACATTGAGGGCAACGACATGCAGTATGCCCGTTCGGTATCTCTTATCAGGCTGACACCTCGATGCATACCTGAGAATTGGGACGATCTGCATGCTCTTGTGGATAAGGATGTCGTGATGAATGTGGACCAGAAGGATGATTTCTTCCGTCACTTCAAGACCAAGGATCCTGATGTGCGTGAATCCCGGATGAGGTCCTCGGATTATTACAAGTACATGAAGGAGTCGCTCTATCCGCAGTTGAGAACTGTCAAGTTCAACTTCTACCTGCATCGCAAGGGCATGGTGAAGGATACTGTCCATACGACCGTGATTGACAGTACGTATATGCGTGGCGTCCAGGCACTTCGTGATATGGAGTATGAGACTGCGCTGGAGCTTCTCAGACCGTATGAGGACTATAATACCGCCGTGGCATATATGGGAATGGAGAGGAACAGGAATGCCATGCGTATCTTATCGAAGATGGAACGAACTCCGGAAATCAATTATCTGCTTGCTATCCTTTATTCCCGAGAGGGTGAGCTGGACAAGGCAGTCGAGTGCTACGTCAAGGCCTGCAGGCAGAACCATTCATATGTGTACAGAGGAAATCTGGATCCTGAGATATCGGTTCTGATAAAGATGTACGGATTGAATCAGGAAGAAGAATATATAGACGAATATTAATGATATAAGGTTATATACCATGATGAAAAGATTATCAAGCTTAGTGTTGTGCAGCTGCCTTTTCCTTATAGGTTGCGAGAATCAGTTCAGAGATGAGATAGCTCAGCTTCATAAGGAGATTGACGATGTAAAGGCTCGTCTTGAGGCATTTTGCGAGGAAACTAACAGTAATATAGCTGCGCTCCAGACAATGATTACAGCATTGCAGGCCAAGGATTATGTCACCTCCGTGGTGCCGGTCATCGAGAATGGTGTGGAAGTCGGATATGTGATCACCTTCGAGAAGAGCGGCAAGGTTACGATATATCATGGCCGGGACGGCAAGGATGGCTATACTCCTGTGATCGGTGTTGCTGAGCATACTGATGGGCTGTATTACTGGACCTTGGACGGAGATTGGCTGCTTGATGCAGACGGCAAAATGGTCAGAGCAGAAGGCCTTGACGGAGAGGATGGCAAAGATGGAGCTGACGGCGAAGATGGAGCTGACGGCAAGGACGGAGCTGACGGTGAAGACGGCAAGGACGGTGAAGACGGCGCTCCTGGTGAAATCGGCCCACAGGGTCCACAAGGTCCTCAGGGACCGCAGGGTCCGCAAGGCGACCAGGGTCCTCAGGGTGAGTCGGGCAAGGATGCAGTTGTTCCGCAGCTGAAGATTGAAAACGGAGATTGGTATATTTCTTATGATGGCGGCTGGACATATCTCGGTCCGGCTACAGGAGAAAAAGGTGACAAGGGAGAGCAGGGAGACAAAGGTGAAACCGGAGAAACCGGTCCACAGGGCCCTCAGGGCGATTCGCTTTTCAGTAAGATCGATATCACTGAGTCATACATTGAGATCACTCTGGCAGATGGCAAGACCGTCATCAAATTCCCTACGTGGTTTGAATTCGAGAAACTTGAAGCGGAGGTGTCGCGGCTCAATGCTGAGATCGAAGCTCTCCAGAAGTCGGTTGCAGCATGGAATGATAATGATTGTGTAAAGAGCGTTACTGAGCTTCCTGATGGATCAGGTTATGTCATTGAGTTTGTAAAGAGCGGTCAGGTCAAGATCTACCATGGAAAGGAAGGTGCTCCTGGTGCTGAAGGTTCAGACGGTGCTGCAGGTCATTCTCCTGTTGTTTCTGTGAAGCAGGATTCGGACGGAAGATGGTATTGGACCATTGACGATGAGTGGATGCTTGATGGTGGCGGCAATAAGGTGCTTGCCGTAGGTAAAGATGGTCAGGACGGAGAGGATGGCGAGGATGGTGAAGATGGCGCTCCAGGTGCGGACGGAAATGATGGCGTGACTCCGAAATTCAAGATAGAGGACGGTTACTGGTATGTGTCGTACGAGAATGGCGCGGAAGGCTCATGGGAAATGGCGGGGCAGGCTACCGGCGAAGCAGGTGGTAATGGTTCTGACGGAGATTCCATGTTTGCAGGGGTTGATAGCTCAAATCCGGATTTTATCGTGATTGCCCTCACAGATGGAAGGACTCTCAAATTCCCTACGTGGTCTGCATTCGAGGAACTGAAGGCATATTGCAATACTCTCAACTCCAACATCCAGGCTCTCGATGAGCTGATTGATACAAAGGATTATGTGACAGGCGTTGCTGAGTTGATCGAAAACGGTTCAGTTGTCGGTTACAGGATTTCGTTTGCCAAGAGCCCTTCAATAGAAATAATGCATGGTAAGGATGGAGTTGATGGTGCGCCCGGTGCAGATGGTAAAGACGGCCAATCTCCTGTAGTGTCTGTGGCAAGGTACGATGATGGTGTACTTTATTGGACAATAGGCGACAAATGGCTCCTTGATAAAAATGGAAACATGGTTCCAGCTGCCGGAAAAGACGGTGCCGACGGTTCTGACGGTGCTCCGGGTGCAGATGGCTCTGATGGTGCGGCTGGAAAAGATGGTGCCACTCCGCTGTTCAAGATAGATGGTGGTTACTGGTATGTGTCGTACGAGAATGGCGCGGAAGGCTCATGGCAGAAGGTGGGCCCGGCGACCGGTGACAAGGGAGATATCGGAGAGACCGGCCCTCAAGGTCCTGCAGGACCTACCGGCCCTCAGGGTCCTGTAGGCGAGACCGGCCCGGCTGGAGCTGACGGAGATTCAATGTTCAGCAACATCGACTATACCAGCAGTACATTGTTCGTGATCCTTACTCTCGATGACGGAGTCACTACGATCAAGCTTCCTACGTGGGAGGCATATGAGGAATTGCAGACAATGGTTCAGAACCTCAATTCTGACGTGTCTTCATTGCGGACCATCGTTGACGCCTGGAATGAAAATGACCATGTCAAGAGTGTGAATGCACTTCCTGACGGCTCAGGATATGAACTCGAGTTTGTCAAGAGCGGCAAGGTGACCATCAAGCATGGCAAGGACGGTGCTGACGGTGCTCCAGGCGCTGATGGTTCTGATGGTGCCGATGGCGTAGCCGGTCATTCACCGGTTATCTCAGTAGCGCTCCATACAGACGGAAGACTTTACTGGACCCTTGATGGCGAATGGCTCCTTGATGAAGAGGGACAGATGGTTCTTGCTGCCGGCAGGGACGGAGCTGATGGTTCGGATGGTGCAGACGGTTCGGATGGAGTTTCTGGTGCGGATGGTTCTGACGGCGCTCCGGGTGCTGATGGAAAAGACGGTGTGACTCCGCAGTTCAAGATTGAGGGAGGTTATTGGTATGTGTCGTATGAAAATGGCGCAGAAGGTTCATGGCAACAGGTAGGTCCGGCGACAGGCGACAAGGGTGAGACCGGAGAAACCGGTCTTCAGGGCCCTACAGGCCCGCAAGGTCCGCAGGGACCACAAGGCCCGGCTGGTGCAGACGGTGTGGATGGAGACTCGATGTTCAGTTCGGTAGATAATACCAATGAAGACTATTTCATTCTGATTCTCGAAGACGGAACCTCAATAGAACTTCCTAGATACAAGGCGCTTGGGATTACTTTCTATGATGAATCCGGAGTTCAGATAAAGGATGACGAACCTATAATATTCAAGCCTGGAGTGACCCACACTATTACCTACACGGCAGAAGGTACGGGAACTCTTAAAGTCTCGGCGCTCACTACCAACGGATGGATTGTCGTGATTTCAAGGACGGATGACAGGACTGGCTCTATAGAAATTACGGCGCCATCTGTATGGATTGATTCTGAAGTGGTCATTCTGGTTTCTGATGGGACGAATACCATCATGAAGACTGTAGGTATGATAAGGAAAAATCTTCAGTCAGGTTCGTCACATGACGATTTCGTGGAGGATCTGTCAACTATATGGTAAGTCAGATTGTTTATTGAAGAAGGTATGAAGAAGAAAAATATATTGATTGCTGCCTTTGCTGCGGTTCTGTCGTTCTCGTGTTCTGATGATATTTTCACGTCAGAGCAGGATAGTGGGAATCAGCAGCAGGAACTTGTTCCTATGACCCTGTCGACTACAGTGGAACTTACTAAGACCTTCCTGTCGGGAACTCAGGTACACTGGAATGAGGATGATGTGATTGCGGTGTTTGATGACCTGAACTGCTCCAACATGTTTGAGGCTGTCGAGGTCAATGGACATGAGGCAGTCTTTGAGGGACTGGTAAATGCCAGAACTACAGATGTATATGCAGTATATCCTTATTCAGAGGAAGTCAGGGCTACATCTGAGGCGATTCATGTGAAATTGGATGATGATCAGACGCCTGTTTCGGGTACATTCGCAGAAGAATGTAATATTTCCGTGGCGCATTCCGTGAAGGATGCATCTGCAGATGTCGTTGAGGACGTCGTGTTCAAGAATGTGTGTGGACTGATAAAGTTTACAGTTCCTGAACGCTTTTCAAATATCACTTCTGTCAGCCTGACCACTGACAGGGATATTGCCGGTGATCTGGTCGTCCGCAAAAGCGACATGGGAGTCGAGGTTGAAGGAAACGGCAGCAGGACAGTATCCATGACCGGCAGCTTTGCTACGGGAAGCACGTTCTATTTTGTTGTTACTCCGGGCGAAATCAAGGAACTGAGCCTCAGGTTGATCCTTGACGGAAGCATCGAGTATTCGAAGGTTATGCCTGCTTCTGCCGCATTTACCCTTGAGGCCGGCAAAATCAAGAATCTTGGCAACATAGATTTCACACCAGTACCTACTGCAGTGGCAGAGCATACTTATGATGCGGATGGAGTCCTCACTGGGACCAAGGTTACTCTGAATCTTGGTCTGCCTGCAGGACTGGAGAAGTGTGTCGAGAACCTTAATGCAACTATGTCCCAAAATGGCAGTGAGTATCGCAGAATAATGAATTCTGCTGGAGAGGCTTCGGTAGAGATGGAAACCATATATGGATCGACATATCTTCGTCAGGGAGACTATTCCGTCCGATATACATATTCCTTTAACGGAAAAGAAGAGTCAAATACACTGACTGTCAAGGTTCCAGCTCCTACATTCAAGGTCTCGACTTCAGCGTATACATCATATACTGAATACTTGAAAGGAACGGATGTAAGCATCATGGCTGCAAATAGCTGCAATGCAGAAACGATCTACGACATAAGGTGTTCTGTCGGTATAGATGAAAAATTGCTGAACGGACCTATCTATAGTCTGACCTCATGCGATGTAATCCTGACGAGTCCATCAGGTTCAAATGTCGCTGTTGCCGGTACATTCAATGACAGCGATGATCTGTGCTTTACTCATGCTCAGCAGACTGTCAGCGAATGGGGTGCATATACCCTGACTGCTAAGGTCAATTTTGATGGAGTAACCGTAACTGCGCAGCCTCAGACATTACATATCACAGGTCTGCCATATAGAAGTCCGGACTTCCTTTCAAGCCAGGTCTCAATGCAGTCCACCTCATCAGCTGGCGTGAAGGATTGGGTGGCTGAAGGTAATGTTGAATACTGGTCTGGCCATGGATATAGGTTGGTGTATTATTATTTGGGTGGTGTATCTGCGGGAAATGTCTTCTCTCCTGCTTTTCAGGTTCCGGATAATACAAGGATATCGTACCAGTGTCCGGTATGTTATTTTTCAACAGGTTTGGGAAATCATACGATGACGGTATATACAGGTGTTACCGGTAATTATACCGAAGTTACTACTGCATCCACCGATGTCAAGAGAATAAATTCGAATATGAATCCGGGCATCAATCAGTTCACTACAGTTTCGAAAGACGATACCATGATGCGGAATGGAAGAATTTCGATTTCAACTGACGGACAAAAAGATGGAAACTTAGCTGAAAATTGGTTCACGGTAGGTTCCTTGACAGTAAATTATCGGAAATAAACTTTTCCTCTATACGACGGCGGCTTCGGAAACGGGGTTGCCGTTTTTTTATACCGCTTGGTGGACTTTTGAGCAGACCTGCCCCGAGGTGTTCGGTTTTCTACCAAAATTTACTGGTACTCTCCGTTCCCTGTAATGTGCTTGCAGCCAACAGTTTACGCAAATGTCCTGGGTGGCGAGGAAGGCAGGACATTTGCTTAAACTGTTGTTATATAGATAGTTGTGCGGAACGGTAAAATTACAGGGGAGCATGTGTAGTGCGAGCAACTGCAGTCGCGCGGCGAGCCCTGTCGGGCTCGACCTCCCCGCAGCGCGATGTGCTCTAGTCGTCGGAATATGTGAGTTCCGACGACGGTACCATGACACAGGCAACTATGTACATCTAAAACGCTGACCTACAGCGTGATACCTATCAACACGGTGGGACAAAATGACCCACCGTGTTGATAGGTAGTTGGCTGATAGACAATAGGTTGTGTGTCCATGTTGGGTAGGTTGCTTTTTGTCGACATATGCAGCTCTTTATGTGCATTTTCTGTTAAAACCATACGTTTTTCCAAATAAGTTTCATAAATTTGTGTGTTTTTCTGCTCGCTGTGTGGCGGGCGTGTGTAGATTTTTAACCGATATGAAAATGAAGGAAACGCTGAAAGGCTTGTCGGTATCAAGCCAGATGGAGAATTCTTATGTGTCTCCAGCCGTGACAATCGTCACAATCTATTCTGAAGGAGTATTATGCCAGAGTGGAGGTATACTCGGTGCAGACCATGGTGGTTTTGCAGAGGATAACGGTAATCCTGAAGACCTTTGGTAAGTCTAACCTCTTAATTCTGGAAAATCATGAAGAAAATCAATATAATCCTGGCTGCACTTGCTGTTGCTGCAGCATCATCTTGCTCATATGAGGAGCATAATGTTACCCCTGAGACAGAAGGCCCACGTCCTGCAGACGTATTGGTGCCGCTTTCTCTTTCGACAGGTGAAATGACCAAGACTTCCCTTGATGGAACGTCTGTAAAATGGACTGCAGATGACCACATCGCTGTCTATGATAATGTAAACTATGCAAATGACTTTCAGGCTACTTCGGTAGACGGCTCTTCTGCAGTGTTTGAAGGTTTCGTAGGCGAGGGAACGACAGACTTCTATGCAGTATATCCATACTCAAGTGCAAAGGGTATCGATGCATCAAACATCACAGTGACTCTCCCGTCAGCCCAGACATCTGCTGCCGGAACGTTCGCAGAGGAGCACAATATCTCCGTGGCTCATGGCGTGAAGACTCCTGGCGAGGAGAATGTGGACGGAATCAAGTTCGACAATGTTTGCGGTCTCATCCAGTTCACTGTGCCGCAGCGTATTTCAGCAGTAAAGAATGTTTCATTCAAAGCTGAAAACAGAGCGCTTGCCGGTGATCTCGCAATATCAAAGTCGGAGCTCAAGGTTGTGTCTGTTGCAAACGGAAGCAACACAGTAAACATGACAGGAAGCTTTGCTGCTGGCAGCACATTCTATTTCGTTGTCGCTCCAGGTGAAGTGAACGGTTTCAGCATTACAGTGACAGCACAGAACGGTGCTACATACTCAAAGACGTCGACAAAGAGCTTCACAGTAGAAGCAGCAGCCATGAAGAATCTCGGTGTGATCGACTTCAAGGCCGAGCCTTCAGCTGTAGCAGAGCATACATATGAGAGCGGTGTTCTTTCTGGAACAAAGGTTACTCTTAATCTTGGTCTTCCTGCTGGAATGGAAGGATACGTGGAGAACCTTACAGCAAGCATGACTAAGGATGGCGTGGAGTATCGCAGCATTTCGAAGACATCGGCTGCCGCATCTGAAGTCATGGCAAATGGCAAGACATATGTTCCTCAGGGTGCATATACAATCCAGTATACATATACCCTTAACGGAGTAGCCGAGACCAAGACTGTAGATGTGACTGTCCCTGCTCCTGAGTTTACCGTGTCTGCATCAGCCTACACCTCGTACAGCAAGTACCTGGAAGGCAATATCACAGCAGCAAACAGCTGCGCTCCAGAGTCTATGTACGATATCAAGTGTTCGGTCAGCATATCAGACGATGTGTTGAATCAGCTGGAGATGTCTTCATGTGCAGTTACTTTGAAGCAGCCATCCGGTTCGGAGATTTCTCTTTCCGGTTCAGTAAACAAGAAGGCAAGCTCATACTTGTCGACATCGCAGTATAACGTAAGTGAGTGGGGTGCATACACCCTCTCAAGTGTAGTGACCTTCGACGGCGTAACCAAATCCTGCCCTCCAAAGACTCTGCACATCACAGGTCTGCCGTTTAATACTCCTCAATTTAAGGATAGTGGCATTGGTGCTTGGAGTGTAGTGACTCAATCTGGGTCATATGTTACTTTTGGAAATTCTATTCGATTGGAAACTATCTCCGATGCTCCTTCTGTTTCAACACCAGAATTTCATATTCCGGCGAATGTTAATGTTTCGTTATATAATAAGTATACGAAAAATAACGGAAGTATCGGCACATATGAGTATTCTGTTAAACTTTATAATGGCAACAGCGTGGGGGCGACCCTTGTAACTCATAAGTCAAATAAGAAGGGAACTTATGAGTATAATGTGGAGACTCAACTTACTCCAGAATATAATGCAATGCTATGTAAATATAACTATCAAGCATTGGGAAATACTGTGAATATTAATGAGTTCGATATAAACTACAGGTAGTTGCAACTATAGATCATTTCAGAATCAATATTCAGCAGCTTCGGAAACGGAGTTGCTGTTTTTTTTGGGTGCTCGGTGGTCGTTTTGTGTGACGACCGGGCACGGTGATGTGCCATATGTTGCGTATGTTGATGATTCGTGTGCTCGGTGGTCGGTAATAATGACCACCGAGCACATTTGTTGTGACAATATGCCTTGCTCAACATCAATTTCTGCAAAACTTTCTCTATATTTGTAGCTTGGTTTACTTTGGATCGAACCAACATACAAACAACCATACAACCTTGGAAAATTAGAGCGAAGCGATGGTAAGTCCTTTCCCCGAGGGAAAGGATTTAGGATAGGGGTAACGTGGACATATTTTCATATTTCTGCACTACCTCCGCTCGGCGGCATAGTAAAGACAACATACAAACAACCATACAACCTTGGAAAATTAGAGCGAAGCGATGGTAAGTCCTTTCCCTGAGGGAAAGGATTTAGGATAGGGGTAACGTGGACATATTTTCATATTTCTGCACCACCTCCGCTCAGCGGCATAGTAAAGATAACATACAAACAACCATACAACCTTGGAAAATATGAAAATTGCAGTCATCATGGGCTCGACCAGCGACCTTGACATTATGTCGCAGGCGATCACAGTCCTCGAAGACCTCGGAGTAGAGGTGGTCAAGAAAGTAATCAGCGCACACAGAACTCCTGACCTTATGTGCCAGTTTGCAAAATCAGCAAAGGCAGAAGGCATCGGTGCAATCATCGCCGGAGCGGGCGGAGCTGCTCATGTGGCAGGCGTCGTAGCAGGCATGACCACAGTGCCGGTGATCGGAGTCCCTATCCAGACCAAGGCTCTCGGCGGCATGGACTCGCTTCTTTCGATCGTGCAGATGCCAGCAGGTATCCCGGTGGCGACGATGGCCATCAACGGAGCCAAGAATGCCGGCCTTTTTGCAGCACAGATTCTTGCCCTGACCGATGCTGAACTCTCGGCAAGACTTGACGAATTCAGAAGACAGCAGACACAGAAAGTTCTAGACGCAACAATCTAACATATGAACAACTATCGCATTTTCGTAGAAAAGTACCCTGAATTTCAGGTGGAGGCACGCAGCCTTCTGAGCGAGCTGAACGAGAATCTTCAGCTCAGTCTCGGATCGCTGCGTCTGCTTAATGTGTACGACCTCTTCGGCTTCTCGGAGGAACTCCTCGAGAAGAGCCGCTACAGCGTGTTCGGAGAGATCGTTACAGACAGCGTGACTGATGAGTGTGAC
>JAZQEN010000052.1:0-29546 GCA_045539015.1 Candidatus Cryptobacteroides sp. | reverse complement strand
ACCGGCCCCTGATGCTCCGTCGGCTGATAAATGATCTCCTTGATCTGCCTGTGCTTCGGAAGCATAGTGTTCAGCAGCTCCATCACCACCTCCTTGTTGTTCTCGTCCCCGAAAAACGCCTTGAAGCCACCGTTGCTGAGTATGTCCACATACCTCTGCTCACTTTCTTCTAATACTCTGTCTGCCATAATAAATAATTTAAAGGTTTACGGAGGCAAAGTTCGGGAGTTCCCAACCAAATCAGTTTAAAATAAAGAAAAACCTCCGTTTACGAATTTTAAAATTCCGGTCATTCGTCCCTGTATAGCCGATTTTCGCAACTTTTTTCTTTTTCTTTAAATTTCTTGAAAGACAACCCCGGCAGTTTGTCTTTTCTTGTCTTCTTCCGCGACCATCTTGTCGTGTCGAAGATAATGATTACTTTTGTTATCACTATGAACATAAAGGCAGATACACCTCAAATAGCAGCGCTCAAGGAGCACATTGAAAATACCATTGAATTTCCATTGAACACCCATGGAGACTTCTTGCGCTTATCTGCAGGAATCGAATTCAAATTGCGGGAGCACATGTCTGAGAGCACACTCGAAAGATTGTGGGGATACTCAACCAGAGGCTACGAGACCGTATCAGTAAGGACCCTCAATGTACTTTGCCGTTTCATAGGATACCGCAGCTGGGAAGAATACTGCATCTGTCTCAACTCCGGGTCAAACGACTCAGAACTTTTTACAGGCATTACAATCGACACAGAAAGTCTGGCCATAGGCACAAGAATCCACATCGGATGGCAGCCGGACCGCCTATGCATCATCAGGTATCTAGGTGATAACAGATTCATTGCCGAGAAGACAGAAAATTCAACGATGCAGAAGGGAGACACATTTTCATGTCTCCAGTTTCAGAAAGGAAGGGAACTGCATCTGGATGACTTCCGCAAGGCCGACCCCGAAGAACGTTATAGATATGTCGTCGGCATGAACAACGGTCTGACCACATTGGAGGTTCTTCCTCAGGACTCAGACGGACAATAATCAGTCTTCCGTCTTCCCCTGCTTTATATACTTCAGAAGGAGCAGGTGAGCCGGTTCAGCCATGTCTCCGTGGTCAAAGCCATCGAGTTCGTAGAAAGTCACGTTCTTGTGACCGTTAAGGCGGAGCATCCTGACAAAGTAAGCATTTTCCTCATAGCGGCCGAAAAGTTCCTGTTCCCTGTCTCCTGATATGACAAGCATAGGTGCAGCATCTCCTCGCACATAGTATAGAGGAGCAAGATGGTCTATTGTTGGAGTAAGATCTCCAAGACCTTGCTTACGCCTCTGTGCGAAATGGGTTATCACCTGCCCGCTGTAAGGCACAAGAGCCTTGATCTGAGTATCCGGATCAATGTCGTATTTTGCAAGATACTGCTTGTCGAGACCAATCATATTGACAAGATACCCTCCGGCAGAGTGGCCTGCAAGATAGATCTGAGACAGGTCACCACCATAGGTCTCAATATTTTTCAATACCCACGACACTGCTGCAGCCGCATCATCAATGGTCTCCTGCAGAGATACTTCTGTAACAAAACGATATCCGACTCCTACAACCACGGCACCATCACGCAGGAGAGTTTCAGGGATATGTCTCCAGCCGCTGGTAAGTCCTCCGCTATGAAACCATATGATCACGGGACGAGCTTCGGCACCTTCTTCATAGGCGACATCAAGCCTGCACATCTTCTCTGTATACGCATCTGGAGAACCTCTGTACAATATCTCACGATCATACTTATACTCTCTGGCATAAGCCGTCATAGACACGAAGGCAGCGATAAGAAGAATCAATGTCTTTTTCATATGGATTTTCATAGCGTCTAAGTTTATCATGATAATTATTCAGCAACCGGAATGTTATCCACACGGATGAAGAGCTGGCTGAATGACGGATCGTCCTTGGCAACCCAGAACATCTCGTTTTCCGTGAGGGACCCGATGACATAACGGTGGGCCCAGTCGCCTCCGTCGTGATCATAATTTCCTCTGATCAATGCTCCGAGTTCGACATCAGTATATAGGAAATATGAACCTGTAACAATGTGAGGAACATTTGTGAAGCTGTCCATGTTCTGGTACATGGTATATGTCTTGTCATTGCGCACAATGTCCAGATACATATACGTACCCTCAGCCAGTCCCGAACCGTTCCATTCAAGGAGCTGCCACTGTCCGGAAATGTTGTGGGCATTGACCTCGAGCTGGACTTCCTCAGGTTCAGTCAGTATCACCTTATCGCAAGAGGCGGCTGTGAAAGCAATGAGTGCGATTGTGAGTATTTTTGCTATTCTATTCATATTGTTGGTTTTTATTCATGGTTTGTAGATTTCTCCACTCGCTTCGCTCGGTCGAAATGACAGGGGGGGAGAAATCATAGTACATTCACAGTAATGGTGGACTTGGATGGAGGGAGGCCGAGGCCTTTGAGGATGACCTTCATCACGTCCTTGTGTCCGGGTTCTGCAGGATCATACGCTATCTTTATCTGTCCTTCCTTTCCTGGTTCGACCACGGCCGGTTCAGTACTGAATGACAAGCACTCAGGTAGAAAGGCCGTCTCGCATTGCAGGAAAACAGGAGCATCTGAAACATTTATGAAGCGCAGAGTTTCCACACTCCTGACGTCCTTTGAGACCTTTACCTCCGAACGTCTGAGACGTACCGGTCCCATCTGCACCGGCCATTCTGCCGACAAGTCGGCACCGGAAGTCACATCAACTGAAATTCTCAGGACCGCCGCAGGATCATTTCCGTCTCCGGTATAGACAAAGACCTTCCTTTCAAACTTTCCCGGGTGTCCTTTCGGATTGTACCTTACAGTGATCTCCGATGACTCCCCTGGCTTCACCTCCTTGACTGGGCACATTGCCGAAGCACATGAACAAGTCGAAACGAGCCTATGGATCCGTATAACGGACTCACTTACATTGGTGAACGGAAACACAAAGGACTTCGGCATATCGTCTTCATTCATAGGTTCAGCAACGATGTGCTTCACCACAAATGCAAGCGCAGCTGAATCGGCGCTCAGGACCGGGTCAGAAACTGCTTTCAGCCTGTCCTGAGGGACGATCTTTATCTGCGCCGAGGCAGTTGCAGCCGAAATGGCTGCAACGAAGACTGCTGATATGATGGTGTTCAGTCTCATGTATCAGATTTCTCCACTCGCTTCGCTCGGTCGAAATGACAGGTTAAACTTCGCTCGGTCGAAATGACAGGTTAAACTTCGCTCGGTCGAAATGACATTAGAGCCATCCGTTGCCGTTTGCAGTTTCGCGGACTGTGATTACAAATCTGTCTGTTCTTGAACCTGTAACGGAAGCTTCTGTCTGTCCGGCCTTCAGTCCCTTCACAACCATCTTTCCATCAACGATCTGAGCTGTAGCGACAGATGGATCGGAAACGGAAACCGAGAATGAAGTTCCATCCATATACATTGAAGGATCTACGGTCGACTGCCCTCCCGCAGCCACATAAAGGTTAGGGAAAGTCATCTCCACGCCTGTTCCTTCAATAGCCTTGAGAAGGGCATATGCATTGACCTGTCCCGATCCCATTCCTCCTCTGAAGCTGTTCATGTTGATAGTCATCATAGGAGCAGACTCAAAGAGGTCGATCACATACTTCTTGTACTGCTTAGGGCCTGACATATACTGATCGATAGGAGTAGCTGTCGTATGGAGCAGTTCCTTGAACTCATCAGCAGTGAAATGCCTTCTGAGCTGAGCCGCATATGAAAGTCCGAGAGCTGCCACACCTGAGACATGAGGACATGCCATCGATGTTCCCTCCATGTAGCCATAGCCGCTTTCGCTTATGTGCTTAGGAAGGGTTGAGAGGATACAGCCGATCTCGCCTACCTTATGTGTCTCGTCAGCATAGTCCCAGTAATAATCCTGGTCTCCTCCTGGAGCAGAGATTGTAGTTCCTGGACCATAGTTGCTGTATACGGCAGGGGTGAAGTCTCCTGCTGTAGCAGCCACTGCAACGAAGTCAGGATATGCACCCGGATAACTTGCTGCTGGCGCGGCTTCATTACCTCCGGCAAAAATCACGAGACCTCCGTCGATCACACCGTCAGGAGATCCTGCATGGTGCACGAAGTAGTCAAGAGCTTTCCTCTCAAGCACGTTATATGTTTCCCATTCCTCGTCTGTAGAGAACTGAGGGGTCCACTCATATGGATTGGCAGCACCGGAAATATATCCCCAGCTGCACTGAAGAATCACTGCGCCATTGTCGGCTGCATACTTGATCGCACGCACTTCTTCGAGGACTGTGCCTGCATATGCTCCGGAGAATATCTGGCATGACATGATCTTTACTCCTGGCGCCGAGCCGTTACCTCCGGCTATCGAGCTGATACCGACACCGTTATTGTTTGTGGCTGCAATCACTCCGGCAACATGGCTGCCGTGTCCTGTATCATAGATGCTGTTTACGGAGATCATTCCGTGGTCTCCCACGAAATTGTAGCCGTGGATGTCACCGGCATAGCCGTTGCCGTCACCGTCTTCGTGCGATCCCCAAGTCTCGCCCTCGTTTACCCAAAGACTGCCCTTGAGGTCCTCATGGTCCACATCGACACCTTCGTCGAGGACAGCAACTACAATCGAAGGATGGCCGGTACAATCAAGCTCTGTCCACGCCTTCTCGACCTGTACGTCAGCATCCTTGACGAACTTGGTCGGACGAAGATCGCCGTTGTTGACAAGGTGCCACTGGTCGGAAAGCAAAGGATCATTGAACGCTCCTGCAGATGCTGCTCTCCGGCTCAGCTGAGCCAGAGACATTGGCACCGCCTTTGAGGTATTCGCTCTCTTGAGAGTGCGGTTGAATTCAACCCTGCTGACCTCTCCAAGCTTGGAAAGTTTCTCAGCGACATCGACGATTGAATACTCCTCATTGAATCGTACGACATACCACAGATGAAGACCTTCATGCTTAGCCGTGGCCTCAGTACGAGGATCGACAGGGAAGACTCTCTCAATCTGATATCCTTCCACCATTGACAATATCTCGTCAACGCTGAGCACGCCAGAACGTGTCATAGGAGCTGCAGGACCGCTCTTTGTCAGGCCAGCCTTCTCAAGCACATCTGCAACGGAAGCATCAAAGCGTACAAGAAGCTGTCCCTGAACGACATCATCTGTAAGCACAGGGCCATCTGATTCCGGCATTTCCATGCCCTGCTGCGGCTCGTCAACCGAGCATGAAGCAAATGCAGAAATTACGGCTACCGTCAATAAAAACAATATATTTCTTTTCATCATAATCAGTTCTGTGGCTTGTTAGGGTTATACTTCTTGTTTACATACTCCTCATAATAGTAGTCAAGACTTGTAGGCTCATTGATAAAACCTGCATTCTTTCCTTCGCGGGTCTTTCCTTCCTGAGTGAATATGAGAGAGTACGGCATCCACATATCGAGCTTAGGATGATAGAGGAGCCACTTTGGAAGAACTCCTGTAAGCCTGTTGGAGTTAATCGCAAAGAAGTTGGTGTTAGGAAGCACCTTCGGAAGACCGATCAGAACGTCCGGAAGTGTATCGTTTGCATGTACCTCCTCTGCAGTCCATCTTTCGATTCCCGGTTCCTGCTCCAGATCAGGAAGAGCCCCCTGCAGATAGTTCACCGAGAGACGAAGGGTATCAAGCTTAGTCCATTTGAGAAGGTCAACCGGGAACTCAGGTTCATCAATGAAACCTCCGATGTTCTCACGGGTGTCATTACTCAAATCATATACTGTATTACGCTGGTTGGCATTGAGGACCAAAGCATGAAGATTAGGGAAATTCTCCTCCGTCAGAATCTCAGGAATAGTCTGGAAACAGTTTGAACTGAGGTCCAGATACTCAAGGTTCTTGAGATTCACGAAGTCCGGGTGAAGAGTAGTCAGTCCATAGGCTCCGATAGTAAGCCTTTTAAGCTGCGTAAGCTTTGTGATATACTCACCGGTATCAAGACTCTTTAGGAACTGGTTTGCATTCGAGTAGAATACAATCTCCTCAGCAGCAGTAAGATACTGGACTTCAAACGGCAAAGACTCCTTTGTATTGAACATAAAGAACTGAACATATTTCACTCGTCCCTTGTTCGGGCCATCCTTCCAGACGGCCACATTATTCCAGTGCTCCATCTTCTCGGCAGTATCAAATTCCGTAAAGGAATTCAAGGCACGGCTGATAGCCAGAATAGCCAGCGAGTCTCCGGCAGGAGTTCCTACAGGGATAGGCTGTGCAGCCTTCTGGACTACTTTGAGAGCATCATGACGTCCCATTGTCACATCTTCCTTAGGCTGGAGCCTTATATCAGCGATTCTCTCCACATCACGGGAATTGATCCTCCAGTCAAATCTTACTGTTGTCCCACGTGGCCTTGCTCCTCTGTCAAGTACAAGATCTTCCTTAGTGTAAGAAAGCCAGTTCTCTGCATCCTCAGGAAGCACTACGTCAAAATCCACATTTGACTTGACATTCACTTCAAAATGACGTGAATCGTAATCGGCATACTCGGCAACATCCACAGAAGTTTCGTCAAGGACTATCTGATATTCAAATCCGCCCTGAACAATCGAAAAGTCCTGCTTGTCATCGCCAGACTCAAGGCTCTGGATACGCACAGCACCTGTTCTTTCCGTTACAACAAGCGTAGAATCCACGCTTACCTGACACTCTGCAGTGCCACGGCCGTTTGCCGGTGAAACTGTGATCCATGGTTCCTCAGTAATAACAACCCAGTCTCCCTGAGCTGTAACCTTGATTGTCTGCGATCCACCGGCAGGTCCCATCGTTATCGGGCCGTCCTTGAAGCCGGTATCTACCCCGAAAACGAACTCTTCCTCCGGTGCACAGGCAGCAGCCATAGCTGCCATAATAGATATATAAAGTATTCTGTATCTTTTCATTTCTGTCACTCCCCTCCTCTTAGTTCAACATATAGTCACAGTTTCTGATATCCTGAGTCTTGTCGTAGATCAGGTAATACGCACCCACCTGGTGGGCATAGCATATGTCTGACGCATCGAAGATGATCTCAGGGTTGTCGCTGATATCAAGATAATATATCAGTGTCGAAATGGTGTCCTCAATCTTTCCAAGGTTGTTCGAACCGATATAGAATCCTCTCAGTCCCCTATGGTTATAAAGACCTGTAGGCCACTCGGAGAGGCATCTTTCACCCTTCTCATTGCGCTGACCTCTGATTGCAAACACTGTCAGATACTGGCTGTCAAGCGGCTCCCAAGGGAAACTTGAGAAGCGGTTGTATGACAGCTCGACACCATAGAGATATGGCATGTTGCCGGCGTGCATCTCCCATGGAAGGTCATCAAGATCATTATACGAAAAGTCGAATGACGAAAGATGTATCGAGTTCTCATATTCGAAGGATCCTTCCGGTATCTCACTGATGTTGCAACCACGGAAGTTGATGTTCATGATCTTCGAATTTGACTTTGCAAGCTCTACAGGGTATCTGGTGAGTTCCGGATTATTTGCGATAGTCAAAGTCTCCACATATACTCCACGGAAATCTTCAGGGAATGATGCAATATGATTATATGAGAAATCAATGGAAACTATTGCATACAGGGATCCTGCATCAAAAATGTTCGGGAACTCCGTAAACCTGTTGTTTGCAACTGAGAATGTCTCCGCATCTTCCATATAGCAGAACACACCCTTCTCATCCACTGGGAAAGAAGACAACTGATTGTTGTTGAGATGGAGCTGGACAGGCTTGAGGTCATTGCCCCATGCCTCCTCGATGGTATGAATCTTATTGGAAGAGAAATCCATCATACCGAGCTTCTTCATGTTCTTGATCTCCTTAGGGATGATCTCGAGGTTATTGTTGTTCATATAGAGAATCTGTACCTTCTCCTTTGACGGACCGGTAGCCAAAGCCTTCAATCCGGCGAGAACCTCCTCAGGACTCCACTGAAGGTTGTTTCCGATATTGAGTGTGATGAGTTCAGGCATCTTGGCAAGGACCATAGGGAACTTGGTCATCTTAGGGCAGTTATACACCTCTACATCAGTACATGAAGTAAGGTTTGCCATCTCTGCAGGCAACGTCTCTATCTCACTGTTGGCGATGAAGAGCTGCTCAAGTTTGGTGAGTTTGCCGATCTCGGCAGGAAGACTCTTCAGTCCGTTGTTCACCTGACCTGAAATCATATCCATAGGGTGGATCTTCATCCTTCCTGTACCTCTGTCAATGATTTCATCCTCGCTCATCGAGGCATAGAGAGCTGTTTCCGGAATCACCTTGCCATGCTCGGCATAGGCCCTTGCTATAGGCTCTGACATCTGAGTCACAGGATGCATCCTGTTGAGATATTCCCTATGTCTTTCCATACGGTTTGAGGTCCCTTTGCCGACAGCTGCAATAGGGTCATATGTATTCAGATTGCTGTCATTGTGAGAACCCAGATAGAGCTCCACAAGTTCTGTAAGCTGACCCAGGGCTGCCGGCATGTCGCCATAGAATCCGAAGTCACTTAGATTCAGCAGCGCAACACGACCGTTCGAATGAAGCGATACGCCCGGCTGGTCTCCCCAGAGATCCGGATCCTTATTGAAGTCCCAGTTCGATCCAGCAGGGAAATTTTCACCTACGTAATACCAGTCCTCGCCATGAAGAGCTTTCCAGATTTCGTAAAGGGCGTAGTAGTCCTTGATGTATTCATCACTGTAATGGAGTTTTACAGGTACTTCAGCTTCTGTGGTCCTGTTATCTTCCACAGCAAACGAAGCATCAACTCTGGTATTTGCCTCCAGAAGGTTTCTGCCTGAATCATACAGCTGGTACGACTCAATCGCATAAGTACCAGCCCTCAAGGAAAGAAGTGTATCACAGACGAATGAAGACGTCTGATATCCATCCTCTACTCCGTCATCCGTAAAATGGATGGAAAAGTCCGCAGGAAGTTTCTCAAAGGTCGTCTTGACGCCCTCGGCAGAACGGACAGTGAGAGTCACCCTGGAAATCTCGTCGAATGTATACTCTTCTCCAGCAGCCTTTGTCTGAGGAAAATCAGACATATCCTTGATAAGATGGAACTTCACCTTTCCCCTCTCAACGACATTTGCCAGAAGGTCATGGACCTGAAGACCGCCAGCCACAATCTCAAACGAAGACATGCCTGACGAAGGAGTACCCTCATAGACGAGTTCGTCCACCTTGTCATATAATGAGAATGTGAGGATCTGATAAGTTCCGGCAAGGAGCTTGAGCTTGTCACTCCTGAGGCCGAACTCCGCTGCCTCATCCGAAGCTGCGTTCATGATCAGAGTCTGTGAAATAAGGTTGTCTTCATACCTGAGGGTCACCTTCATCTTGGTGACATCCTTCAGGTATTCAAGCTGTGTCTGGACTGCCTTTGTCTCTCCTGAGGGAGCTACATAAGAAGCCTCCTTATACAGTTTGAACTGTACATATCCATAGTCGTGCTCACGATAATCCGGCTCCTCCACCCGCGAGCAGGAAGCAATGATTATCGAAGCGACAGCGACCAGGAACGTTTTTACTGAATATCTCATATTATATATTTTCTGCATATATCATTATCCGGCTGTTTATCTGAGGTCGAGAGTACAGATCAGTACAAGAGCGTAGTTTCCTTCCGAGTCTGAGAAAATGATGTTGCCGCGCAGATAGTTTCTGCCCTCCGGCATCTCCATATAGATGTCGATACCGCCATCAATAAGTTCGATTCCTCCGATTCTTCCATTCACGATCACCTCGTCGTATATGATGTTATTGACCCGGAAGTAGTCCTTGTGTACATAAGGATTGACTGTATATGACACCACAGTATTAGGAATTGATATTCTCATCGGCATATTCTCCATGGTGTATGTGAGGTGGTATACAAGTGACAGACCTTCCCTGTACTGGTTGTAGAGCGAGCCCTCGGTAAGATGCTCCAGACTCGCACCGACCATCGGTGCGTACATCTCGCTTTCACCGATGAAAGCGACGTCAGCAACCTCGCCGATAACTGTGCTTGGGTCAAATGTACACTTGATCACGGCAAGGACATTACCTGTTGTTCCATAAAGTACCACATAGCCTGTAGAAAGGGTCTCAGTCACCATATCTATGACTCCGCCACGATTGTTCTCGTCAAGAGTGATACTGAGGAATCCCTCTGCCATCTCCTCTCCAGCCTCATCGAAGATCTTGGATGAAGTGACAGCTGAAGTGAACATCATACGCGCATTGTCCCTTGCATACTGTTTGGTGTAGACAAGCTCATATGCATATCTGGTCTGACCGAACTTCGTATAAAGGTCCTGATCCTCTGAGACAGCAAACGATGCACCGCCTGCAGCCATATCTGATGCGTTGGATAACATCTGTACGAATTCCTGATCGCTTGAATGCTGGATAACAGGAAGAGCATACTGTCTGTACTCCTCCTTCACAGCATCCAATGACTCCGTGAAAAGTCCGTCATCCTTTGTCCATCCGGTCGGAGGGAGGAAGAATATGACAGCCTGACGGTCCTCTCCCTCGTTGAGAGATGCAGATATGGTAACATTCCTTGTCTGAAGCACATCAGCTCCCTCTGAATAATCATATGGTTCATCTGTCACGGTGAGCCAATGCGGATCTGTCGCTGAAGCGATATCATACTTTCCGTCCACCAGCTCCACGGCAAAGACAGATGCTCCTGATGTGCCGTATATGCTTGCTGTAACAGGGCCTTCCACATATCCCATCGGAGTCTTTATCTGACCGTTGAAGTCAAAATCGAGCTCTGAGAGCGCCATACCCACGCTATATGAGAACTTGTCCTGACAGCCAGGAATGGATATAGCATATTCCTTTACCACTGTATCTCCATACATAAACTGGATCTTTCCTTCCGAGGCTTCCAGCGGATATTCCGAAGGAACGCCATAGACATTGACATCAACAGTTCCGGCAGATGTTTCAGGAACATCGATGACCGCCCACTCAGGTGTCTTCACGGTCCAGTCGAAATTTGCATCTACCTTCACAGGAAGTCTGAAATCGGAACCGGTCCATATCAGGTCCACACGCTGAGCCTCATCTGTTCCGTACTGGTAACCGCTTCCGTCCTCAACGAACTGAATCTCGCCGTCAACCACAACAGCTGTATAAAGTGTCAGAGTCTTCTCCTTGGCAGGACGTACAAGCTTTGCTATGACCTTGGACTCGCCGCCCATCGTCATAGTGACTTCACACGAACGGTCAGAATCGAATTCCTCCGTCGCAGAAACTCCGATTACAACTACAGCGGGTTCGTCAGCCTTACCCGAAATACGGTCAACCTTGAATGAACCATCCTTGATCCAGTACCACTGAAGACTCTCTTCAGGAACCGATACGGTCCAGTCCATATTTCCCGTAACTGAAAGTTCAACCTCCGAACCTGGCGTCACCGTATGACTTGTCATCTGAGGAAACTCAGGAGTCACTGTCTCTACAGGTGTGTCCGGCTTGCATGAAACCATAAATGCGCTTCCCATCACAAGGGCAGCGAATAATCTGTATATTCTGTTCATTTTCATAATCATTTCTTTAAGACATTACATTCCTTCCTCCCTCTTGAGACGGTCAGCTTCTTCGTCGCTGATCCACTCCATTATATTATAGAAGTGCCCTACAGTTCCCACAGGCTGGCCCAGATTCTCGACATACATCTCTGTCCATATGTACAGGTAATTGCCGCAAGGATAGAAGATCGAATCATAAAGTGCACTGTTTCTGACAAGTATCTTGTCATCGCCATGAGCTGTACCGAAGAACGAGCCCTCATCACTGGCAATCTGACCATCTTCCATGGTGACAAACGGAGTCATCGGATCTTCCGGATGGAAGGTCATTGTGACATCATATCCGTCCTGGATCCAGTCATGACAGATGATCATATTCTCCTCGGTAGGATGTTTCTCGGTATATACCAGTCTCTGATAAGTGCCGGTAATGGCATACTGATAAAGGAACATGGACGTCAGCACGCAGTAGCCTGTGTAGTTATTGATGTCAAACGGACAACTCTTCATGAGCACCGCCTTGGTCTGCTTGCCGTACAGAGGCATTACCAGTTCGTCCTTCATAACCAGACTGAGCTGGAAGCCAATCGAGTCGGTAGCCTCGATATTGTCATAAAAACCATGCACCAAGACATCGGCACGGGTCTCCCCTGCCTTGATGGTGACGGTGTTGGACTGAAGGCGGTAATGCACGTGCTCGATTGCATTGTTGCCCTTGTCGATGATCTCAACTCCGAAAGTACGGTCGTAATCCCTTGTCACTGTAGATACCACCGGAATGCTGAAATACTCCACATCCTTCTGGACAGGATATGTCTTCAGCGTATCCGCAAACATGACATATTCCGCATCGTTGTATGTCACATATCTTTCATGGCAGGAATTCAAAAGAACCGATGCCATGAGAGCAAGTGTAAAATATTTGAAAATCTGCTTCATATATCACTCCTTTATCTATTGCTTTCATTAGGTTCTATCTGCGAGCCCGGAGCCTCAAGCTCATGCTGAGGAATCGGCCAGACAAACAGAGGGTTGCCAGCTTCCACTTTAAGCCGGCTTCCTTCAGGCTGGGCAGAAGTCTGGTGCTCACGCTCAAATCCCATGTTCCAACGTTTGAGATCCTGCAGACGGAATCCCTCCATATACAGTTCCCTCACCCTTTCGTCTGAGATCGTCTGGAGCCAGTTGGATGCGTTTACGGACGCAGACGCACCGCTGGTATGCCTTGACGAGCGAAGCTCAGTCAGGTCCTTGGATGCAGACGCATAATTTCCCTTTTGGCAATAGGCCTCGGCACGTATGAGATACTGTTCTGCCAGACGAAGCGGCTTAGGCTTGCTTACATGATAGATGATGTTGGCAAGGAATTCCTCATTACCGAAATACTTGGTCAGCAGCGGCCATGTCAATCCATGAGCATATCCTGTGCTTGCATTTGTGAAATACGCATTGTAACGTGCATCATTTGACGCATACAGTCCAAGAACCCACTCGGAAGGGACATAGTCAGGATAGAAGTACACATAGTCGTTGTTGAAGTTCAGGAATGTCTGTCCCAGCGCTCCGCCATATGATGTAAGCGTGTAATCCACCATCCATATGATCTCTGTCGCAAGGTCGTTGGTCCACATATAGTCAATATAGCTATATACCTTCTGCTGCCCTGTGATAGGACTCACACCGGATGTATACGCAGACGCCGTAGACAGCGAATATGCCTGATCTTCTATCAGCTTGGTCGAGTATTCAATAGCCTTGTCCCAATCCTGCATATAAAGAGCCACTCTTGCATGGATTGCATTAGCCGATCCATATGTAAAATACGGAGAGCTGTATCCATATGGAGCATCCTCAAGCAGTTTCTCCGCCTTTTCGAGATCGCTTATCACGAATGCATAGGAATCCTTCAGGCTGGAACGTCTCAGAGGCTTTTCACCGAAATATGTACTGTCTATGGCGACTCCGAGCTCGTTTTCGGCAGTTGCCGGATCATAAGCCTTACAGAAACATTTGATCAGTTCCGAATAAGCCATTGCTCTGGCACAATATACTTCACCTGTGTAGTAGTCCAGGTATGTTATGCTCTCGTCATCTGTAAGAGACTCACGCAACTCATCTACCTGATCAAGATAGAAGTTACATCTTCCGATGACTGCATATAATGCACCGTATACTGACGTGATCTCCGAATTGGTAGGACGGATATCCCACTGCCAAAGAGTTCCGTATGTATTGGAATTTCCCTGGACTGCATGTACAAGGTCTGTCTGGATATCAGGCAGAAGTGTCAGATAACCGCTATACAGAGCACTGCTCATATATGCGGAATAGATTCCTGTCAGGGTCTGTTCGGCATCATTGAATGTCTTCATCCCATCTCCTTCAGGGATGGCATCGCCAGGAACCTTCTCCAGACATGAAACAAGGCAGACAGCAATACCCGCGAGCAATACCGTCTTCTTAAGTTTATTATATATCATTTTCATCATATTCCATATCATTAGAACATCAGGTCAACACCAAAGGTAAACTGACGCGACATAGGATATTGCGCCGCATAGAGATTTGCCGTACCTTCTGGGTCAAGACCGGAAAAGTTGGTGAATGTCAGGAGATTCTGTGCCTGAGCATATACTCTCAGACCTCTGATCACAACAGATTTCTTCAGAAGGTCTGAAGGAAGCGAGTATGAAATCATCAGATTCTTCAGACGCAGGAACGATGCATCTTCCAGGAGTCTGCTGTCAAACTCCGTATAAACGCCATGGCGAGGTATGTCTGTAATATCTCCAGGATTCTTCCATCTGTTCAAAAGGCGTTTTGACTGGTTGTAGGAAGCGAAACGTCCGTTTGATTCGTCGAAATAACGGTCATTGTTCAGCATCCAGCGGTCAGCCACCCAGCTGAACTGTGCACTGAGGCTGAGTCCCCTCCACGAAAGTGCAGTTCCGAAGCCACCCTGCCAAGGAGCGTGGTAGGTCTTCCCGACCAGAACCTTGTCCTCATCACGGAGTTCGTTGGTTATGTTGCCGTCCTTATCGTACCAGAGTGCATCTCCATTGGCAGGATTGACGCCTGCATACCTGTTGATATAGAACTCTCCGAGAGGATGTCCGACGACAAGCTTAGTATTGGTATTGGCACGTTCATACTCTGTCACACCGTTGTAAAGTTCTACGATCTCATTGTGATTGTAGCTTACATTGGCATTTACATTCCAGGCAAAGTCCTTGATCTGAAGTACCGTAGCATTCACATTGATCTCGGCTCCCATATTAACCATGGCACCGACATTATCCCACATATATCCATATCCGTTGGATTGTGCGTAAGATAGAGGTACCGACATCAGCATGTCAGTAGTCCTCTTCGCATAAAGTTCCAGATCCACATTCAGTCTGCTCCAGAATCCGAAGTGCAGACCGAGGTTTGTTGTCCATGTATTCTCCCAGGTAAGGCTCTCGTTACCGGGCTGCACAGGAGCTATACCCGAGTCTCCCGAGTAATCCGCACCGCCTGCAATAAGCGCAAGATGCTCATAGTTAGGAATTTCAGAGTTTCCTGATGTACCGGAGCTGAATGATATCTGACCGTTAGTCAGCCAGTGACGTGCCTCCGACATGAAGTCCTCGTTTCTCATGTTCCACATGAAACCGACCGGTCCGAACAATCCCCAGCGGTTATTCTTTCCGAATCTTGACGACCCGTCTGTTCTGAGCGAAGCCTCCGCATAGTATCTGTCGGCATAGTTATACTCGGCGCGTCCAAAGAACGAAACTCTTGCATAATCTGAAGTAGACACGCTGTCCCAAGACGTAGCTCGGGTACCTGTAGATATGTCGGTAAGTTTATCGTTTGTCTGTCCCCTTGTACCTACGCTGAATCTCTCATAATGATAATCCTGCCATTCATGTCCCAAAAGAAAATTGAAATCATGGATATCATTGAGATTGAAGCGATATGTCAAAGTATTTGTCCACTGCAGGTTAAGTCCGTCTGTTGAGCTGCGCGAAGCAGATCCTTCTCCCTGATTTGGCGCATAGCTCGGGAATGACTGGCTGAATCCGGTCGAATGTGAAAAGTCAACACCGAGCTGGGTCTTGAATACAAGATTTTTGTACAGGGTCATATCGGCGAACATTGTTGTGAACACCTTGTACTTCTTAAAGGCCAGAGGATTGTTTTCCAGCCATTCCAGAGGGTTCTGACCTTGTCCTTTCCACGAACCGTCGTTTACCGATGCCAGTGTACCGTCCTTCTTGTACGGATCCCAATACGGAAGCATGAACCTTGCGGCCGATATAGGGGTCACAAGTGCATAGGCTCCCTCGTCAGCCTGCTGGATATTCTGATAGTTGAACATCGTGTTGCTTCCCATCCTGAGCCACTTCGCCATCTGATGTTCGAAATTGACACGCATCGAATAGCGCTCGAACATCGAACCGGGAGCAATACCCTCCTGATCGTAATATCCTCCGGAGAGATAATAGTTCGTCTTATCCGTTGCTCCTGAAACTGAAAGTTCATGACTCTGAAGCATGGCGGAATCATTGAACACCACATCCATCCAGTTCACATCGATAGTGGAAAGGTAGTTATAGTTCTGTCCTGCAGTCATCCCGATCTCCTTCTCATACTGGATTCGTTCTGCTGTGTTCATCAGATCCCAGTTTCCATGAGCGATGGATGACCATCCCATCTGCATGCGGTAGTTGATGTTAGGACGGTCCATGTTACGTCCGCGCTTGGTCGTGATGACAATCACTCCGTTTGCTGCACGTGCACCATAGATGGATGTCGACGATGCATCCTTAAGCACAGACATGCTTTCTATGTCGGCAGGATTGATGGTGTTGAAATCGGCTGCTGAAATCTCCACTCCGTCAAGGATGTAAAGAGGGGATGTGCCGGAGTTGATGGAATTGGTTCCTCGAATGGTCATTGACGCAGATGCACTTGGTTCACCTGTGTTAGAAAGCACGGTAAGACCTGCCACCTGGCCCTGCAGGGCCTGATCGAAGGCTGCTGTAGGAGTGTTCTCCAGTTTTTCCGACTTTACGGTTGACACTGATCCGGCTACGGTACCCTTCTTACGGACACCATATGCAATCACAACAACATCATCCAACTGAAGGCTCTCCGGCTGGAGAACCACATTGTGTACAAATTCTTCAACTGAAGGCACGATTACTTTTTCCTCGTCAAAACCTATACTCGAAAAAGTAAGTTCCGTCCCAGGAGCGACCTCTATGAGATAATCTCCATCCAGCGATGTGATGACACCGTTTCCGGGGCCTGCCACAACACCCACTCCCATCATAGGAAGTCCATCCTCAGCTGAAGTCACGACGCCTGTTACCTTCACCTTTGTCTGAGCATCTGCCGATGCAATTCCGACCAGAAGAAAGGACAGTAACGTCAAGATAAATAACTTGAGTCTCTTCATTTGATTAACTTCGTATTCCTATTAAATATAAAAACGCGCGAAGTTATTTATTTCTTAGACTAAAAACAAAATTATTTATGTCTGACCACATTGATCCTGTAAGGAGATTCCAGAAGATTAAGCTTGACTGAATAAGTTCTGGCCTCCTGAGAATGATAGTAGTCAAATGCCTGCTGATTCCAGTTGAGGTCAAACGCGTACAATTCATTTCCATCATCCCCTTCCACCAATATATCAATCCTGCAATCCACGCTTGTAGGATGGGCATGATGCAGGTATGCATTGGCACCTAGAGGACGGTCGGAATCCTTGTATGAATGTGCATAGACCTCGTCCAGAACTGCTCTGAATTCTCCGTCATCGGCATAGTCGAGCACGTCTGTCAGGAGTTTTCCCGAGACTGTATAATCAAAATCAACCGAACAGTAATTATCCTGCTCCGCCCTCCATGTGCCTTTGGGATGGGTCTGGACATATCCATAGGCAGTGCCGGAATACCTCACAGACAGATTCAATCCATATTTATCTCCACGCCCCGTATAGGTATACATGATCAGACTTTCATCATATTCAAAGCAGACTTCCACCGGACCGTCAGCAGTAAATCTTTCTTCAAGACGTTCCATTCGTAAGGGGGTTACGTTCGGATAATCCTCCAAAAGAGATCCGGCAGAAGAAAGAAGCCTGTCATTGCTGAAGAGCCACACTCCTACATTATTCCATCCATCCTCGCTATAGATATAGACATATTCCATGGATCCGTCATCCAATTTATCATCCAGGGACACATCAGACGCTACCAAAGCATGACCCATCAGACTAACATCCGCCAAATGAAAGAGCTTCTGCTGTCCATACCCGTCATATGCAGCTGCTTTTGAGATATCCTCGATCTCAAGTCCCCGAAGAGGATACGCATGCTCATTACAATCTGTAACAAACTTATATCCGGTAGCATACAATGGCCGGGAGACCGAATTGAACTTCCCCGTCATGACATCCATCCTGTCAATCCTGAGATTCTGCTCCACATAATCCTCATCAACGGGATCGACAGCATTATATACTGTACTCAACTGCCACATGCTTACACTCAGGGGAATCGCGGAAGGATTATCCACCACCATGGACATCTGGCAATCGGCATAACCGGCCCACCCATTGTCTACCAGCGACATCTTTACAGGCCATATAGAGGCATCTGACAGAAAACCACCCTGCATTCCGTAATTTTTCTCAGATACTTTCATAGAAAGATCCGCAACACCGGCATAGGCATCTGCAAACAGCTGATTCACAGAGTTATCCGTTCCCGAATTCATACAGATACCTTCAAGCGAAGCCACAGGAGCTCCCCTTTCCTGTTCCAATGCAGAAATACCCAATCCACAATCAGGCAGCAAAGTATTGTCAACCCACACGCCGGCATCCTCAAAAGAGAACAGACCTGAATCAAAAGCATAAGCCCTCGCACCATTGAGATTATACCCATAACTATCTGTAAGATACAGATATACAATCTCACCTTTGCCATTTATCACACATTCAGGCCTGTATGACAATCCCTCGACAGGTTCATCTTCAAGCCATGAAGAGTATTCTGAAAATCTTATTTTCGGAAGAGCGACATTGACATTTTTCTCCAATGTCCCCAAAGGCTCTCCACCAGGTCCGAACAGACATATGGCACCCTCGGCGACTGTATCAAACAAGATCTCAGTCTGATACAGTTGTCCCTCTCCACGCAGAAGGCCTGCAACCATACCATCCGATTCCACTCCATCTGCCATCAGACGCAGACTGCATCCGTCGGCATCCCCATCAAGATACTCCAGCAACTGGTCGGAAAACTCCACCTCATACAATATCTTCTCCCCCACATAAAGATCATCTATATTGTGCATTCCTTCTGTAATCATACCGGATGCGTATCCGTCTCTGACTGAGACATCGGCATCAACACGCCAGGAAACCTCCTTAAGACCATCATCAGTAAGCATGAGCCTCACATTCACGCACGAATTTCCCCTGACATCAAAGCTGGTACAATTATCCAATCCAAGATATATGCGGTAAAGCACCTCACCTTCCAGAAGTCCGCTCCCGTCAAAAAGGCATCCGACCTCAAGATATGTACATAATTCACCGCAATCTATCATATCAGGAATTTTCGCAGATGGGTCCGGGTTGTCCGGGAGCAATATTCCCTGACAATTTTCCAGAGCATAAAAGCTGACCACACCTCCCGAATTCAGTTTCAGCAGGTCTTCTTCCGTCGCATAATCTCCGTCAAAGACTTCCTCTACCGTTTCGGCGCGGCTGCCTCCACCTCCATATTCCTTGAACGGGCGAAGCACAGAAGCACTCTGACAAAGCCTTACAGACCTCACCTCAAGCCCATCCAATGCAAGTTTATCCACGGAAAAATCAAACCTCGCGACTGTCCGCTCAAGACATACGGATACCGGTTTCATCCCGTCTGTAACACGCATTCCCATACGTTTCCAGATCATTGGCACGGCCGCATCCAGATCTTCCATATCGGATATTTCATGTCTGCAGCAGTCCTTGAAATCGTCCTCGTTCAGTGGCGCATGCATGCATCCCACATTTGCCAATGCAAACACATCATACACTTGTCCCTCAACAAGTCTTATCGAAATATCTTCATCTGCCGTCGCATATGTTTCCGAGACCAGAACCCCATCACGAAATACGTATATGTTGATATCCTCAACATGATTTTCATCCGGATCTATGCTGCTTTTGCAATCCGGTTCGGACAGGACATCAAAAGATACTGTCACCTCCTTGCGACCAGGCTCCGACACATCCGGATCTTCGATTTCGATCACCGAACAGGCGGAAATAATCAGAAATAAAAGGCAAAAATTCCATCTCATGGCAGTCGATATTCTGATACATTCTTCACTCCTGTCAATCCGTAATATGACTCGACGATATCTCCTCTCAGATATATCCTGGCCCCAAGCATATCCGGATTATCAACCAGATTGAGAGCTTCTCTCAATTCTCCAGACGGAAGCTGTACGGATAGACAGGCATCACGACCCTTTGTCGAAGACTTCGGGCCAACCATGATATTGGTTCTGGATTTAAATGGAGTTTCAAAAGAAGCTGACGAAGAACTCAAGTCTCCTCCGACAATATATCCGCTTATCCAGACATCCTCATCGCCAACTGACATTTTAGCCTGTGAGATAGTAAGCGCATCAGAATATTCATCTTCCGGACTCTCACCACCAATCACATATCTATCTGATACCCAATTTCTTAAAGTATCCAATTCTATAGACAGTCTACTTGAAGCCTGTCCTCCCTGAGAGGATGAGGTTGAAGCAGCACTGACTCCAAGAGACAGTATTTCCTGTGCTGCCAGGGTACGGGACATCAATACCTGGTCGACACTCCCCCTGCTGAGCATCAGAGACACCTTCCCCGGATTAAAATAGGCAATCCTTTTTTCAGAATAGGAATACATAAGCTTGCCGTCATCCGACTTCAGGAACAGGACTCCATCAGGACATTCCGCCAGGAAACTCCTGTCTATCCTGAGTTTCACTCCGGCATTCATCTGCCGACATGTAAGAAGCACATCCGCCACTCCACCATCCGGAACCACAACACACTGTTCATCACCATATTGCGGAGAAGCGAAAGCAGGCTTTTCAAACTTGCCGGACAATGCAGTCACCACATAACTTCCAGCGGTGACAGGAAGGCTTTCCGGACATGCACCAAAGCTTCCGTCATATACAGTATTTCCTTTGGAATCAACAACCTTCAGTAAAAAGTCATTTGTATCCGGAAGTTCAGCATCTGCGCGAGTGTAAGGATCAGATGACGATGCAAAAGCAATCCTCAACTCTCCGTTCCCGCTCGGCTCCGGATCAAAGATATCACACGACTGAAAAACATTTGATAATGCCAGCAGAAAGAAACTGGCCAGACGGAGAAACCCGTCAGATTTAATCTTCATAATCATTCTCCTCATATCATTTATCGCCGCGACGTTGCGGACGGCGGCAAATGTATAAGAATGCGCTGAAAGGTTGTTTAAAAAAAAGAAAAAGATTTTTTTTCTCTTTTTAAACGCACTTTTTTCTTTTTCTTTAACAAAGTCTGAGAAAAAATGTTATAAGAATTTGGGAGGAAGTGCATAAAAATTCACGGGACAACCGCAATCACTGCGACTGTCCCGCTACTTAACCTAAACTTAAACTATGAAAAACTTCGACGCAAAGATAATAAATTTTACCTATTGACAAACATTTATTACCCTAATTTTTGCGTATTTCAAGATTAAAATCTTTTCTCCATAGTCATCAAATGCTATTTTTGCCTTCAAATCAGTAGTCTGTCCTGTGATTTCCAGAATCTTGCCATAACCGAAACGATTGTGTTCAATCCTCTGACCGGCACGGAGTTGCAAGATTGGAGTCGGCTCGAAATCAGCATCAGGAACTCTTTTGACCACCGGCTGCGGACGACGGACCGGCATCGGCTCCGATTTATGCTGCAGCGGCTGCGCCTGACGTGGTGATTGACCGGACTGACGGACAACTTCCGGTCTTGACGACTGGCCATACTGATATCCATGCCTGCCGCTCTGACCGGAATCCTTTTTCCACAGCCCGAATGACTGACGCTTTACCTCACCCTCTTCACGCTCCCTTGAAATAGGATTTGCGATATACCTTGCATCCACCTCTGTGACAAAACGGCTTGGCGAATTGGATTCGTGCTTGCCATTCCTCATTCTTGTCTGCGCAAAGGAGAATGAGACTGCCCTCTTGGCACGAGTCATCGCGACATAGAAGAGACGCCTTTCCTCCTCGATTTCGTTTTCGGAAGCCATCCAGCCCCCGGATGGGAAAATATTCTCTTCAAGACCTACCACATACACATATGGGAACTCAAGTCCCTTGGAAGAATGGACCGTCATCAATGCTATCTTGTTGTTTCCGTCCTCTTCATCCTCCATATCTACAGCACTCAGCAAAGAGATGTTTTCAAGGAAATCACCCAAAACCACCGGTGGCAGATCGCCGGCGGTCAACTCAACACCTTCTGCAATCTCACCCTCAGCCTGCATTTCCTCAAACATTTCATTCTGACGCTCTTCCACAAATGCCTTTACATAGTTGAGAAGTTCCTCGACATTGGCAGTACGCGACTGGCCTTCAATGCTCGTATCACTCTTGTAGAACATCAAGAGGCCGGATTCCATAGCGATGGCAGCCGAGACGTTATAAGCATCCTCCTTGACTGCACGCACAGCCAGCTTATTGATCATCTCACAAAAGTCCCTGATTTTCTTTACCGCAGCTGCCTTAAGTCCATATGTCTCAAGGTCATCTGCAAATGCAGCCTTGAACAAGGAAGTCTGATGGGCATTGGCTGCCGCTGTCAATGCAGCAACCGACGTATCTCCAATGGCTCTTGCCGGCTTATTCACTACTCTCTTGAATGACTCGTCGTCATTGACATTCACCACCAGCTTCAGATATGCCATCATATCCTTGACCTCGGCTCTTTCAAAGAATGAATGGCCGGAGTATATCATGTATGGAAGATTTCTCTTGCGAAGAGCCTCCTCCAGAGCACGCGACTGGTTGTTGGTTCTATATAGAATTGCAAAGTCCTGATACTGAGCACTTTCAGAATGAATCCTAGTCACAATGGACGAAGCCACCATCAGGGCCTCCTCCTGCTCGGTATACGCCTGGATGAGCCTTATCTTCTCTCCCTCTGCACCCATAGAATAACATTCCTTGGGAATGCGCGCGGTATTTTTTGCAATAAGGGAATTTGCGGCATCCACGATCATTTTCGTCGAACGGTAGTTCTGCTCCAGACGGAATATATTATGCTTCGGATAGTCCTTCTTGAAATTCAGGATATTCTCGATCTTTGCACCGCGGAAAGCATAGATCGACTGGGAATCGTCACCTACAACACATATGTTTCCATGCTTCTGGCTCAGCTTTTTAAGAATCAGATACTGAGAGAAGTTCGTATCCTGATACTCATCGACCATGATGTAATCGAAACGGCCGGAAATCGACTCCAATGCTTCCGGATTATCCCTCAGAAGGATGTTCATGTTCAGAAGGATATCGTCGAAATCCATGACTCCTGCCTGCTTGCATTTATGGGCATACAGGTCATACAGATCTACTATGCGCGGCTTCTTTGCAGAAGCATCATTCTGCAGGGCTACTGCATTGCGACGATATGCTCCGGGAGTCACCAGATTGTTCTTTGCCATCGAAATCCTGGAGAGGACATCCTTCGGCTTGTAGATCTTCTCATCCAGCTGGAGTTCCTTGATACAGGTCTTGATCGCACTGACAGAATCGCTTGTATCGTAGATGGTGAAGGTCGGAGGATATCCCAGGGATTCAGCAAATTCTCTCAGGAATCTGATGAAAACTGAATGGAACGTGCCCATATAGAGCCTGCGTGCCTTTCTCTCCCCCACCATAAGGGCAATCCTCTCCTTCATCTCAGAGGCAGCCTTCTTCGTAAATGTCAATGCAAGGATTCTGGAAGGATCACATCCTTTTTCCAGGATATAGGCTATCCTGCTCGTCAAAACCCTTGTCTTTCCCGATCCCGCACCCGCAACAATCAACACAGGTCCGTCCACACAACTGACAGCCGCTCTCTGCTCACTGTTCAGTCCCTCTAATATTGCACTGTTTCCATTTTCCATAATGCCGGCAAAATTATATAAAACATCTCAATTCCAAAGAACATTTCAGAAAAAGATTTCAACAGCCAAAAAAGCAGCTTTTTACTTCGTAAATCCCAAAATAATGACTAACTTCGCGGGCGCATTTTGAAATTTATACTCAAAACGGTTTATATAATGTCAAACAACATCTATTTGAAAAAGGGGCTTGATATTCCGATTTCAGGAGTAGCTGCCCAGAACACCAAGAAGGTGATCGTTCCTGACGTTGTGACCATCAAGCCGACTGATTTCAGAGGACTCGTTCCGAAGCTTCTGGTCAGAGAAGGTGACAAGGTCCTCGCCGGAACCCCTGTCCTGGCAGACAAGATGTCTCAGAACATCCTCTTCGCTTCGCCGGTAAGCGGTACAGTCGCAGAGGTTGTAAGAGGCGACAAGAGAAAGCTGCTTGAGGTACGCATCAAGGCTGATGCAGAGCAGGAGTATGTGGACTTCGGCAAGAAGAACGTTGCCGAGATGACTGCAGAAGAGATCAAGGAAGCTCTCCTCGCAGCCGGTCTGTGGCCAGCTCTCACTCAGAGACCTTACGGAATCATTGCGAATCCGGAGGTAAAGCCGAAGGCAATCTTCGTGTCAGCATTCTCGACTGCACCATTGGCAGCTAATCTGGAGTACGCGCTCAGAGATGATCTCGCACACATCCAGACAGCCATCGACGCTCTCGCAAAGCTGACTGACGAAGGTGTACACCTTTCATTCAATGCCGAGACTTACTCAGGCACTCCTTTCCATCAGCTTGAAAGAGCAATCCAGCACACATTCTCAGGAAAGCATCCTGCAGGAAATGTAGGTGTACAGATCCACCACATCAGCCCTATCTGCAAAGGAGAGACAGTCTGGACAACATCTCTCATGATGCTTGCTGCAATCGGTAAGCTCTTCAACACAGGAAAGCTCAATCTCAAGAGAAAGATTGCCGTTACCGGTCCAAAGGCAAACGGTCCTGCTTACGTTGAGGGATATCCGGGAATCTGCATGACTGACATCAGGGAATTCTACGGAAACCCTGAAGGTCTGAGATTCATCAGCGGTGATGTCCTCACAGGTACAAATGTAGGAGCAGACGGTTATCTTGGATTCCATGACAACCAGATCACAATCCTCGAAGAGGGTGACAAGTACGAGCTCCTCGGCTGGGCAAAGCCGTTCAGGCCGAAACTCTTCAGTACTTCACGTACATATTTCTCATGGCTTACGCCTAGGAAGAAGTATAACATGGATACAAACCTCCACGGCGGTCCGCGCGCATTCGTTGTCAATGACGTTTACAGCAAGGTTCTCCCTATGGACATCTATCCTGTATATCTTCTCAAGGCATGCCTTGCACACGACATCGACAAGATGGAGAAGTTCGGAATCTATGAAGTCCTCGAAGAGGATCTCGCTCTCTGCGAGTACGTATGTCCGTCAAAGATCGAAATCCAGCAGATCATCACTGACGGTATAGCTCTTATGTTGAAAGAAATGTGCTAAAGCTTAGAATTATGAAAGGATTAAGAAAATTTGTAGACAAGATCAAGCCGACCTTTGAGAAAGGCGGCAAGCTCGGCTTCCTTCATTCGACATTCGACGCTTTCGAAACATTCCTTTATGTCCCTAATACAGTGACACGTCGTGGTTCACATGTGAGGGATTGCGTCGACTTGAAGAGAGTCATGATCATGGTAGTGATCGCCCTGATACCGTCAATGCTGTTCGGTATCTACAACACCGGACTCCAGCATAGTCTGGCATACGGCCTTGACTGGAAGTTCTGGGATATGGTAGGCTTCGGTCTTACCAAGGTCCTTCCTCTTTATATAGTTTCATACCTTGTAGGTCTCGGCATCGAGTTCGTCTCAGCTCAGATCAAGGGTCATGAGGTAAACGAAGGATACCTCGTTTCAGGTATGCTCATTCCGCTTATCGTTCCGGTTGACATTCCTCTCTGGATGCTTGCAATTGCAGTTGCATTTGCTGTAATCATCGGCAAGGAGGTATTCGGCGGTACTGGTATGAACATCTGGAACCCTGCACTCCTCACACGTGCATTCCTCTTCTTCTCTTATCCAAGCAAGATGTCAGGTGACACCGTATGGGTAAGCGGTCTTGGTGAAAAAGCTGCTACAGCAGCTAACTTCACAGGTGCAACTCCACTTGCAGCTCCAACCATGGATGGCCTTGCAAATGCAGGCGATGGTTATTCAATCTGCGAAATGATCATCGGTACAATTCCGGGATCAGTTGGTGAAACATCTGTGATTGCAATCCTCCTTGGAGCCTTCATCCTTATCTGGACAGGCGTCGCAAGCTGGAAGATCATGCTGTCTTCAGTTCTCGGCGGTCTCGCTATCGGATATCTCGGATATGCTGCAGGTGCTACTGATCTCCCTGGCTACTATCAGCTCATCATGGGTGGTTTCCTCTTCGGAACAGTATTCATGGCAACTGACCCAGTAACTTCAGCTCAGACAGAGAAGGGTAAGTGGATCTATGGTTTCCTTGTCGGTGCTCTTGCAGTCACTGTACGTCTGTGGAACCCGGGATATCCGGAGGGAATGATGCTCGCCATCCTCCTCATGAACACATTTGCACCTCTTATCGACCACTACGTAATCGAAGGCTCGATCAAGAGAAGAAACAAGAAAGTAAAAACCGCTTAATATATATAAGGTATGAATACAAACAGTAATACATATACAGTGATATATTCGACCATACTGGTAGTAGTGGTCGCAGCGGTCCTTGCTTTTGTGGCAAAGTTCCTCCAGCCGACTCAGGATGAGAACGTAAAGAAAGATACGATCAGTCAGATTCTTACAGCCGCGGACATCCAAGTTGCAGAAGGTGCGGATGTGTTGGCAATCTACAAGGAGAACCTCGACACAGTACTTGTTTTCAAAGTAGACGGAACCGAATGGAACAGAGAGGATCTGATCAAAGATAAAGCAGTTCTCAGCAAAGAGGATTGTTCTGTATACGACAACTCAATGCTGAAAAAGCAGATGATAGCTGACAATGAAGCAAAGAAGCTTCCAGTCTATATCTTCAAGAACGGAATAACTGTCATCCCTTGCTATGGTGCTGGTCTTTGGGGACCTGTATGGGGTTACATTGGACTTGCTGATGACCTCAACACTATCAAGAAGGCATGTTTCGGACACAAAGGCGAAACTCCTGGTCTTGGAGCCAAGATTACTGACGAGCCTGCTGTATTTGCAGACAAGTTCGAAGGCAAGAAAATAGGTTCCGGAGACGTATTGTTTACAGTCGGAAAGAACGTTGACCTCGAAAGTAAACCGAACGAGAATGCTGTAAATGCAATCTCCGGCGCAACAATCACCTCTCAGTCTGTAGGAAAGAGTCTCAACCAGTGGTTCGGATTCTATCAGGAGTATTTCAAGAAGTATGGTGTAAAGGCAGAATGCGAGCAGACTGAAACTCAGGTAGCTCCAAATCAGCCTGAGCCAGCAGAGTCTGAGGAGGCAACTCCAACAGCAGAGGCAGAGACTGAAACACCAGCTGAACCAGTTAACGAATAAGGAGGAGTAGAATATGAAAGATTTTAATTTTAAAGAAACATTTCTGAATCCGATTTTCAAGGGCAATCCGATCACCGTCCTTGTACTCGGTATCTGTTCCTCACTGGCGGTAACTGTCCAGCTTAAGGGAGCATGTGTGATGGGTCTGTCGGTAATGATCGTGACTGCTTTTTCAAGCCTTATCGCATCATTGCTCCGCAACACGATTCCAAACCGTATCCGTATTATCGTGCAGCTGGTCATCGTTGCCCTGCTCGTGATCCTAGTTGACCAGTTCCTCAAGGCATATGCATATCAGGTCAGCAAGACTTTGTCAGTATACGTCGGTCTCATAATTACAAACTGTATCGTTATGGGACGTATCGAGGCTTTCGCTCTTGGCAACAAGCCATTTGCGTCATTCATGGATGGACTTGGAAACGGTCTCGGATATGCAATTATCCTTGTGATCGTTGCATTCTTCCGTGAGCTTCTCGGCAGCGGTACCCTTTTCGGAGTAGACATCCTCACCAGATTCGGATATGTAAATAATGGACTTATGATCCTGCCTCCTATGGCGCTCATCCTGCTGGGATGCATCATCTGGGTGCACAGGTCAATCCAGAAGGACCTTCAGGAAAAATAACACTTAACAAGGAAAAGAAATGGATTATATTAGCTTATTTGTAAAGTCGATATTCATCGACAATATGATATTCGCCTACTTCCTTGGTATGTGTTCATACCTGGCGGTATCAAAGAACGTGAAGACAGCCAACGGCCTCGGTATCGCCGTTATCGCTGTGCTTCTGATTACTCTCCCGGTAAACTACCTCCTCAACGAATACGTACTCAAGCCAAACGCGCTCATTGAAGGTCTTGACCTCAGCTTCCTGAGCTTCATCATCTTCATCGCAGTCATCGCGGCTATCGTACAGATCGTAGAGATGGTTGTGGAGAAATTCCTTCCAAACCTTTACTCACAGCTCGGAATCTTCCTTCCGCTCATCGCAGTTAACTGTGCAATCCTCGGCGGATCGCTCTTCATGCAGGAAAGGGATTTCGTGAACGTTGGTGAGGCAGCGACTTATGCATTAGGTTCAGGACTCGGATGGTGGCTTGCCATCGTAGCTCTCGCAGCAATCCGCGAGAAGATGGCTTACTCACACGTTCCTGCAGGACTCAAGGGACTCGGTATCACATTCATCACCGTGGGTCTCATGGGTATTGCATTCATGACATTCATGGGTATTCAGCTTTAATAACAGGAGGACAGCATTATGACGCAAACAATAATTTACGCAGTGATCGTCTTCGTGATCGTCACTCTCATATTGGTGGCGCTTCTCCTTTTCATCAAGACGAAGCTGACACCTTCAGGAACAGTAAAGATCAACATCAATGAGGGAAGCAAGATCGTCGAGGTAACTCCTGGCGGAAATCTTCTCTCAACTCTTGCAGAGCAGAAGATCTTCCTTCCTTCTGCATGTGGTGGTAAGGGTGCCTGCGGACAGTGCAAGTGCCGCGTGACCGAGGGTGGCGGAGAGATCCTCCCTACCGAGGTCGGTTTCTTCAACCGCAAGCAGATTGCTGCCAACTGGCGTCTTGGATGTCAGGTGAAGATCAAGGAGGACATGTCTATCGAGGTACCTGCTTCAGCTCTCAGCGTGAAGAAGTGGGAGTGCGAGGTTGTTTCAAACCACAATGTGGCTACGTTCATCAAGGAGTTCGTCGTTAAGCTCCCTGAGGGTGAGCACCTCAACTTCCAGTCCGGCGGATACATCCAGATTGACGTGCCTGCAGTTACAGTAGACTACAAGGACATCGACGTAGACGATCAGTACAAGGAAGATTGGGAGAAGATGGGTCTCAGGACTCTCAAGATGATCAACCCTACTCCTACCGTTCGTGCATACTCTATGGCCTGCTACCCTGCAGAGGGTGACATCATCAAGCTCAACGTACGTATCGCAACTCCTCCATTCGACAGGGCTGCGGGCAAGTGGGTTGATGTAAACCCTGGTATCTGCTCATCATACATCTACTCTCTCAAGCCAGGAGACAAGATCACTATCTCAGGTCCTTACGGTGAGTTCTTCCTTCCAAAGGATCCCCCTGCAGACCAGGAGCTGATCTTCGTCGGCGGTGGTGCGGGTATGGCTCCAATGAGAAGCCACATCATGCATCTCTTCAAGACAGAAAAGACAGACCGCAAGGTGAACTTCTTCTATGGCGCGCGTGCGCTTAAGGAGG
>JAZQEN010000051.1:0-63459 GCA_045539015.1 Candidatus Cryptobacteroides sp. | reverse complement strand
CGTGCTCCCCAAAGGGAGCACGAACTTTAAGCAATTAACTGACCGTGAGCATGTTACGCGCCAGTGAAATCGCATCAGAAGTTCAAGGCTATTCCAAATCCGGACCGTGCCGGGCCTAGAGTCAGTTCCATTACCTCGCCGGTGTTCTTATTGTAAGTTTCTGCTATACGTGCGTATGCTGCATTACTGTCTTTGGATAGGCTGACTGCCACTAATGTAGGGATAAGACCGGCCACCGTAATGCAACCATAGACCAGATATGGCTTCGCAGTTATTTCATATCCATATATTGCAGAACTGATAAGCTGTCCGGCAGCCAGTCCGATACCGGCTCCCATGACAGTGCCACCGATATAGCCGAGCGTATTGGCAGTCTTCATTTTCTTCTGAGCCGGAAGATACTCCTCTTTATATACATCTTCCCCTAAAAAATAAAACAGTTCGCCATCGTTGAGTTGGATTCCATCCATATAAAATCTTTCATCCAGGACATAGATTTTCCCCGCATTACTGTAATGCTGAGCTTGGGTGCAGAATACGAATCCGGTCAATGCCGTCAGGATTAAAAGAAGTCGTTTCATATACATTGAGATATTATAAGGTTTATCAGGCTACTGCAGTGACAGGCTCATCATCTGTTCCTCCGGACCGGCGAAAACGGTACGTAAAGCATCCATATCCGATTCTGCAATCCGGCCTATCAATGTAACATTGTCAATACTGAAATTTCTTGTCAGAAAGAGTCGCCCTTCGTCGTGCATGTACAATGCTCCGTTTTCGCAGAAGGTGACATGATTTACAGGCACTGAATTCCTCAAGATATTATTGTTTTCAGAAGACCCTGTAGTTATGAAATCATCATAGACATTTATATTGAATCCGAGGCTTGTATGATATAAAACCCACTTCAATGACTTTACTGAGCTGCCTTCTACGGCTTGGACAGGAACCATGACAGGACCGATGGTAATATAAATCGTCATGTCTTCCAACAGCGGCTCCAGAAGAGGCGATCCTTCCTCAAGACCATCCTGCCTGCCGTCAAAGATTCTTATCCAGTCCTCCCATTTTCCCTTATCGATATCATAACCATCTGAATATGAAACCTCTATAGCTACCTCTCTCTCCTGATACGAATCATTTGCAGGAACAACAACCCTCAGATAATGATTATCTATATGTTTATGATTACATATACCATATGAATACTGCACGTCATCAACCATCGCCCTGAATCTGAACGGGCGGTATGACATTCCCGGCTGGAACTTGGTGTCCACCTGACGGTATTCCATAGGAATCCACACTACAGAACCTTCCTGTGCAATATTTTCCTTCAATTCCACCTTTTCAAAATATGGATCCAAATGGATAGGATCGCAGGAAGTCAATGATGCAAGAGCACAGAAGACATAGAATAAGCCAAAAGCAATACTGTAAACCTTTTTCATTTCGTCAAAAAATTTAACCATTTCACTCAGTAGACGACAACATATGACAAAAGTACTATTTTTATTCTAACTTTGCAGACTGATATTGACCAATGGAATGAGCAGCGCAGAAATGATAGCCAACTTTGAAGACCTGTACAGATACAACTACAGGCCGCTCTGTCTGTATGCTCTCCACTATATGGGCAATATCGAGGCAGCTGAAGACATCGTGCAGGAGTGCTACATGAAGCTCTGGGAAAAGCTTGAAGAATCCTCCCACATCGACAACCGTCGTGCCTACCTTTATATGACAGTCCGCAACCGTTGTCTTGATGCTCTTAAGAAAAAAGGTATCCCTACGGAATCGTTGAAGCCATATGACACATATGGCATAATTGACGATGATGACGCTCAGGCACGCGCTCAGACTGAAGCAAAGCTCTGGACAGCGATCGATTCTCTCCCTCCGAAATGTCGGGAAGTATTCATCCTCAGCAAGCGTGACGGGATGAAGTACGAGGAGATAGCCGAAGAGCTGGGACTGTCAGTCAACACTGTCAGAAACCAGATCAGCAAAGCCCTCAAGCTGCTCAAGGATGGAACCGTGAAGATATTTACATTCTTTTTATCACTTTTTTAAAATAACGATAGTACTATTTCATTGAACCTTCGTCTTAAAGGCGAAAAACAAGATCTTATCAACATTATGTCACACTCTGAGGACAGACATCTGGACTTTGTGCTGAAGCATTACAAGGAAGGCGCATTCGACACGCAGAAAGCTGTCGAACGTTTCAGGAATGCCAAAGGCATAAAACCTAAGCCACGCAGACACTGGATTTATGCAGTGTCCGCAGTTTCAGTGGCTGCAGCTGTTCTTCTCGGAATATTCCTTTTCGCAGGAAAGGAAGTGTCGCAATGGGTTGAAATCACATCCGGCACTGCAGTCCTTCCTGACGGCACAAGTGTAATGCTTGCTGACGGCTCTTCACTGAGCTACAGGATGGAAGGCAAACGAGAAGTAAGAATGCAGGGAAAGGTCTATTTCGATGTGGCCCGTGACGAGAGCAGACCGTTTGAAATCACAGCAGGCGATGCTTTTGTCAAGGTGCTCGGAACAGAGTTCATGGTGGATGACACAGAATCTGGGACAGTCAAGGTCTATGTGGAGGAGGGTAGAGTGCTCTTCGCCAAGGATGCAGACTCCGAAGGAGCCATACTGACCGACGGGATGGGCGCGAGCATCCACGAGGCAAGCGGAATTCTCCATATCGATGCAGATCCGGACGTCAACTGCATCGCATGGCAGCGCGGATCCTTCATCTTTGACAGGACGCCGCTTGAAGATGTACTCAAATGTCTATCAGAGTATTACCATGTTTCATTTGCAGCGACCGACCTGTCAAAGGAACTGAGCGGCGAATTCTACACTGACGACCTGGACCTGATAATCTCCCTGATCGAATCCGCTCTGGATGTGACCATAATCCGCCGATAGGATCGCAATGAACCTACAATGAGACACGTACTATTATTATTGACATCAACTATCCTTTTTGCAGCTGCGGCCTTTTCCCCGAAGGCTGCCGCTGTGCCGGCAAGGCAATCACAGCCTGCCACCCTTAAATCCCAGATGGAGAAGATCCACGAGATCTACGGCGTCAACTTCGTCTATGACTCGTCCATCAATCTTGACGTCCCATATAAGGGAAAGCCCCTCCCGACTTCTTCCAAGAATGATAAGGAATCTCTCGAGCAGTGTCTGAAGACCCTCTTCGCCGGCACAGGCATCGAATATGAGATCATGAAGAAATACATAGTCCTGACAAAGGCAGAGACACGAAAGAAGCCCAAGGACTACACAATCTTCATAGAGGAACAGCGCGACACCATAAACGAAGCCATAATCACTGCTATAGTCGAATCACCTGTAAACACTACTCAGACCGGACTCGAAAGAATCGATGGATCAAAATTCAATAGAGGCTTTGCACTTCTCAGCTCCCCAGATGTCATCAAGACCTTGCAGACCCTGCCAGGAGTAGCCAGCGGTATGGAACTGACATCGGGGCTTTATGTGCACGGTGGAACAGGAAGCGACAACCTCTACCTTATGGATGGCGTTCATCTGTATTCCGTCGGACATCTGGGCGGACTTTTCTCCAGTTTCAATTCCGATGTGATTGACAATGTGGACTTCTATAAGAGCGGTTTCCCGGCTCGTTACGGCGGAAGGATGTCTTCTGTCGTGGATGTGAGCACAAGGGACGGAAACTTCAATGACTATAAAGGAGTCTTTTCTATCGGACTTATAGAAGGCCGTTTCCAGCTGGAGGGCCCTATAGTAAAAGGCAAGACTTCATTCAATGTAGGACTCAGGCGCAGCTGGCTGGATGTGCTTACCATTCCTGCATTCGCAATATACAACCGTGTAAACGACAATGCATATGCTGGCAGTATGAACATGCGGTATGCCATGACGGACTTCAACGGTAAGGTAACACATCGTTTTTCTAACCATAACACATTATCACTCAGCCTATTTGCAGGACAAGATGTACTGCGTGTCATATCCTCAAACCATATAAAGGACTGGAACGACAAAGGCTATTACGGATCGGATGAAATGGGACTCAGATGGGGCAATCTCATGGCCTCTTTACGATGGAAAAACAGGATATCAGACACCTTCAGTTCCGATATCGTGCTATATCATGTCCAGTCACGTTCAAAGGTCAATGTCTATGGCTATTTCAAGTCCCGCAACGATGACGGTTCGATAGATATCATGGAGGATCAGGACTATCATACTTCAAAAATCTATGACTCCGGCCTGAAAGCTGATTTCATGTGGCGTCCTTCCGACATGCATAATATCCGTTTCGGAGCCGAAGCCATATGGCATGTGTTCTCTCCGGAAAGAACCACAGAGCGCATATATTCCAATTCCGGTTATGAGCCTGTAGAATCGATCACTTCGGAAGGATTTCTCCATCATGGAGCGGAACCGGCATTATATATTGAGGACGAGATGTTTCTGACAGAGTGGCTTTCTGCTAACCTGGGACTTCGCTATGTAATGTTCCTGACAGATGGCAAGAGCTATCACCGCCTGGAGCCGAGAGCTGCTCTAAGGTTCAAGCTGGGTGAACTTGCATCTTTGAAGATGTCCTACAGTGACATGAACCAGTTCAACCACAAGCTGAACGCTTCGATTCCGCTTGACCTACCAACCTGCATGTGGATGCCATCTACTGATGTTGTTGCCCCTATGCATTCACGCCAATATTCATTGGGAACATATTTCAATCTGCCTCATAACATAAGACTGGACATTGAGGGCTATTACAAGTCCATGGACAATATCCGTGAGTACACGGGTGCACATACGCTGTATCCGCCTTTGGAAAAGTGGGAAAGGGAATATACTTCAGGAACAGGAAGGGCATATGGAATGGAGATCCAGGCTGAATGGAGCGATGACAAGACCTGGATATCTGCAGGATATACGCTTTCATGGTCGGAAAGACGCTTTGATGAAATTCATGACGACTGGTTTTATGACATGTTCGACAACCGACACAAGATCAATGTGTCCGCTACCAGAAAACTGAGCAAAAGGACCGAGATCTACGCCGGATGGACATTCCGTTCCGGCAACAGGATGACTCTGCCAAGTCAGATTCTTCCCATTCCTGACGGATACGGTGACGGTTATGACTATGTGGAGATATATACCTCTCCGAACAATGTGGTTCTGCCGGCCTACCATCGCCTTGACATCGGATTCAATTTCCATAAGACGACCAAGCGTGGAAACGAAAGCATATGGAACCTGAGTATTTACAACGCATATTGCCATCTGAATGCCTTGAACGGAATGATCAGTACCAGATATGACGAAAATGGCAATGAGGTCATAGGATTCATGTCGGAGATGTCCGGACTCATCCCCATAGTGCCTACATTCAGTTATACCCTAAAATTCTGATGACATGAAAACAATCAAGATAATCGCTATACTATTGACACTGTCCTTGGTATCATGCTATAAGGAAGTGCCTTTCAAGGGCCTTGAGCATGAGCCTAAACTGTTTTTCCAATGTATGCCGGGAGTACAGGACACTACGGTATTCTGGCTCCGTTCTACATTTCCTGTAAATCACGGGACAGATATGACTCCGGTGACAGACCCGAGAATGTATCTCAAGGTAAACGGAGAAGAAGTGGAACTGCAGCAGAATAACGGTATTTCTACAAGTTTCCCATCTGATGCCTTCTTCACCACAAAATCATTGGCTCCCGGCGACAGGCTTGATTTTAAAGCTGAAGCGACCGGTTTCGAGTCCATCTCATCCAGTACGGTCATTCCATCTGACTTCAAGGACCTGACTGTAGAGGCACGCTGGATCCCATCTCCCGATCCGGATTATTACACGGCGCACCTCGGACATGGCGCAAGTCAAGGCATCACATCCGAGATCGTTGAATTCAAACTGACTTTTCAGGATGAGCCTGGAATAAGGAACTGCTACATGGCAGAGGTCATACAATATATCTATCACAAGACAGCAGGACAGCTTACCTACTACAGCAGCTCTGTATCATATGTTCTGCCGAAAGAGGCCGTTGATTCGCCGTTGACACCGGAGAGAAATACAGACATGCTGCTTGTCGAACACAATGCACCATGGAATACGATCAACGACTATCACGGAAATGGCAGACTGTCATGTGTCTTCAATGATGATGGATTTGATGGAGAAAAGCATGTCATGGAGATATTGGTGAACAATGGTACCTTCTCTACAGATAATGAAACCAAGTACAGGCTGAGACTGTACCACGTTGGAGAAGAGTATTACAAATATGCCAAAGCCTGGAAAGTCGCCGAAGATGCCGAATACGAGTCGGAACTTCCATCCAGCACACCGTTCATGGCATATGACAACATAGATGGAGGAAGCGGAATCTTTGCCGGGGCAGTGGTATACGACACCGGTCTCATCACTCCGACTCCGATGAATTGATTTTTTAGCTCAGCAAATAGTATTTTTTGATATGGTTGTCGTCTTTATTACGAAACCCGAAACTGACAATGAGACACGTACTATTATTATTGACATCAACTATCCTCTTTGCAGCAGCGACCTTTTCCCCGAAGGCCGCAGCTGTGCCGGCAAGGCAATCACAGCCTGCCACCATTAAATCCCAGATGGAGAAGATCCACGAGATCTACGGCGTGAACTTCGTCTATGACTCGTCGATCGATCTGGACATACCGTACAATGGGAAAACCCTCCCGACATGTTCCAAGAAGGACAAGGAATCTCTCGAGCAGTGTCTGAAGACCCTCTTCGCCGGTACAGGCATCGAATATGAGATCATGAAGAAATACATAGTCCTCACAAAGGCTGACGCCAAAAAGAAGCCCAAGGACTACACGATCTTCATAGAGGAACAGCGCGATACATTGTTAGAGGCTCGCATTACCGCTATAATGGATCCCGAACGAAATTCCACACAGACTGGACTGACACGTATTGACAGCAGGAAGATAAACAGAGGCTTTGCATTCCTGAGTTCTCCTGACGTTCTGAAGACACTCCAGATGCTTCCTGGAGTATCTTCAGGCACTGAACTGCTTTCCGGCTTGTATGTTCACGGAGGTACAGGCAGCGATAATCTGTTCCAGCTTGACAATGTTCCCATGTATCAGGTAAGTCATCTGGCCGGGCTTTTCTCATCCTTCAATCATGAGGTCATCGATAATGTGGATTTCTACAAGAGCGGCTTTCCTGCACGATACGGCGGAAGGATGTCATCTGTTGTTGATGTCATGACACGTCCAGGTGACATGAAAGAATACCACGGTGCATTTTCAATCGGACTGATTGACGGAAACATTCAGTTTGAAGGACCTATCGTCAAGGACAGGGCTTCATTCAATGTAGCTCTGCGTCGCAGCTGGCTGGACCTTGTCACAATGCCGGTCTTCGCTATCATGAAGGCAAGTAACAAGAATGACAACTATTCGATGAACTATAATTTCTGGGATGCAAATGCAGGTATCACCCATATAGTCAACAGCAACAACAAGCTGTATTTCAATTTCTACGCAGGCAATGATAATCTTGGAATGAAGGAGACATACCTTAGCGAATTCACTGATTATCAAGGCGATCCATATCGTATGTGGTTCAATAACGAAATCAAGGTGGGTTGGGGAAATATTCTGGCCTCTGCAGGATGGGAAAGCCGGATAAGCGACACTATGAATTCTGAAGTTCTGGCATACTACAGTCTGAACCGGTCCAGGATGAACTATCTCTGGGAGAATGAGGAAGGTGTTGAGAATGTGTCTGAAGAATATGAAGACAACGGCAACCGTTCCAATGTTTCCAGCATAGGAGCAAAGGCTATCTTCAACTGGTATCCGCATCATAGGCATCATGTGCGTTTTGGCGGGGGATATCAGTACCATATGTATGACATAGAGAGGTTCAAGAATGTGGCATTCAAAGAAAACGGCGAGTCTTCAGGAGAGAGCAAGATGAGTGATGATGCATGGTATGACGGACATGAGATGTTTCTGTACATTGAGGACGAGATGGCACTGACAGACTGGTTGACGGCAAATGCAGGTATCAGATATGTTCTGTTCGGAGTTCCTGGCAAGGTGTATAATAAATTTGAGCCTAGGGTGGCGCTCAAGTTCCAGTGTACGGACTTTTTGTCGATCAAGGCATCTTATACCGAAATGAATCAGTTCAACCACCAGATCGCCACTACATACATCGATCTGCCGACAAACTCATGGATGCCTGTGACGTCAGAGATAGAACCTATGCATTCGAAACAGGTAGCCGGAGGATTCTATTTTACGCATCCACATGGTCTCAGGCTTAATGTTGAAGGATGGTGGAAGACTATGGACAATCTGCGTGAATATACCGGAACCAATAATATCTTTCCACCGTTGACGAAATGGGAGTCATCATTTGCAAAAGGCCGCGGAAGATCTTATGGAGGCGAATTTGAATTTGCATGGATAAGGCCGAAGTTCGAAGTCTCTGCCAACTACACGCTGTCATGGAATGAAAGGAATTTCGAGAGTATCTACCCGGAATGGTACCCCGACCGTAATGACCACAGGCATAAACTGACGCTATCTGCTTCTTATAAGTTCGGAAAGCACTTCGAGATGTGTGCGGCATGGCATTTCAACAGCGGCAGCCGTTTCACAGTTCCGACTCATGTCGTTTCCGAAAAGGTAGAGCCGGACGAGGATAATGTCATATTCTTCGGTCCGGACGACGGATTCAGACATGAATTCTTCTATACCAGTCCGAACAACGTGCGTATGCCTGCATACCACAGGCTCGACCTTGGATTCAACTTCAGGAAAACCACCAGGCGAGGAAATGAAAGCATATGGAACCTCAGCGTATACAATGCTTATTGCAGGATGAACCCTATGTTTGCATCAGTCCAATATGATCCGGAAAAAGGAAAGTTTACCGGAAAGGCTAATGGAATCATCCCTATCATTCCTTCTTTCAGTTACACACTTAGATTCTAATGAAGATGAGAGGCAATATACTTAATATCAGCTGTTTGGCTGTGTTGGTCCTTGGACTTGTTTCATGCGAGAGGGACTTTGAGATAAAGGATGTCATGGACAAACCTTTGTTCCGGATCGAAAGCATTTTCCATGAAAAGCAGGATACTACGGAGATTGTCATCATGCCTACTTATCCGGCATTAGGAGAACCGCATGAGTCAAGTGTACCTGAAGGCATGGAAGTACGTCTGTTTGAAAACGGCGTGGAGAGGACAGTAGAAAAGGCGGATGACAGATTCAATGATCCTAAGTACAAATGGTTTGTGACAGGCGGGTTTCAGGAAGGCAGCAAGATAGAAATCATGGTAAAGGGGGAGGGTTACCCTTCAGCTGAGGCAGAGATTACATTCCCTGTTAAATTCAATGACTTTACCTGCAGTGTAGAGAAATATACAGGAGACAATGCCATTCTGAATATCCATTACAAGGATAATCCGGAAACGGACGATTATTATGCAGTCACCGTGACACATAATGTCAGGACCGTTCTCAATGACGGAACACTTCTGAATGAAAACAACTCATCTGTAATAAACGACGATTACTCAAAAGACGATTATGGCGAATATGCCTTCAAATGCCTTTCTTTGGATGACAAGGGATGGGCAGGACGAAGCAAGCTTGCCTTCTGGAACGATGCCCATGAGTCGGTTGACGGAGTCAAGACCATGAGCATACATATATCAGAAAAAAAGGGAGCGGATTCTTGGGAGTATAGAGGCGACCAGTTAGGAGGTGAAGGTTCGGAAGTGCTTGGTATGTGCTATTCCAGCAGCATAGTGACTGTATACAGACTGACACCTCAGGCATATCATTATCTGTGCGGGCAGTGGAATAAGGAGCTGAACGTAATGGCTTCCATCGGTATGGCACCACCTACATTCACATATACAAACATCGTCGGAGGCATAGGCGGCTTCGCCGCAATGTCTGCCTCCGACCCGTATGTCATCGACTGGAGCGGATACGTTGCACAGTGATTTTTCACTGGCGCATAACTATCTGTCAGACAGTTTGTTATACAAAGTTCGTGCTCCCTTTGGGGAGCACGAACTTTAAGCAACTAGCTGAGCATCAGCATATTATGCGCCAGGCTGATTCTGCAGATAGTTCTTGAAGAAGCGGCCTTGAGTGGTAGGGGTGAAGGTTTCCCAGTCCTCGATCAGAGTAGGGGACCAGTCGACATCGAAGCACCATACGGTGAACGAGATTCCTTTCTTTTCGAAATACTCGGTGATGTGCTTTCCATAGACATCTGTTGATATTACAGGGATATGAGCACCTTTCTCATGCTCGAGGCAGAATCCGATTTCAGTACAGATTACAGGATATTTGTCAGCAACAAATCCGAAGTCAGCCTCCCACTGATCTTCCCATGGCTGCTCTCGCTTCATCGGATATGGATGCGATACGTAGGCCACGTTAGGTCTGTCTATTGGAGCAACGGCTACAGGCGTCAGGTCATATGCCCAGTTGAATCCGGCGCAAAGGCACACTGCATTAGGGTTATGTACGCGTATTGTGTCTATGATCTGCTCCTGGATTCCTTTCCATTCTTCCCATGTACATTCTCCTGTGTCAGGACCGGTGACTGTAGGCTCGTTGAAGACCTCGTACAGAGCAACGGTCGGCTCATCCTTGTAGCGCTGGGCAACAGTACGCCAGAACTTGAATGTTTCTTCCAGATCTGTATCGTACATAGGATTGGTGTACTTAGCATCCTTGAGGTTGCCGATGGAATGCCAGTCCATGATCACATACATTCCGTGCTTCTTTGCCCACTCGATACCCTGATCCATAGCCTCGAATGTGGCATCCCAGCCCATTCTGTTCAGGTTGGTAGGGTGAACTGCAAAACGAACGACATTGGCACCCCAGTCGGCAGCCTCCGCAAAATAACGTTCTGTCCACTGGCCGTCTCCGACAAGCTTGACAGGATCCGAGAAGCAAAGTCCTCTGAACACAATCTCGTTTCCCTGAGGGTCAATGAACTTGTTACCCTCCACCTTTACCCATCCTTCCGACTTCTCGGGCTGGGCAGCACATGCAGCCATGATCACAGCAACACATGCCATCAAAAAAGTTCTTCTCATAGTGTCATTAATTTGGTTTGCCACAAAGATAGCAAAATATTATGGTCACGCAAACACCTAAGACTCAGCGCCTTAACTAGCAACACGGTGGGGCAGAAACACCCACCGTATTGCTAGTCATATTGCTGAGTGTCAAAGTGTTACGTGACCATAAGCTATACATAAAAAACGAGGCTGGCTAAAGAGTCTTAATACTTCAGCCAGCCTCGGTGATATACTGAGCGGAACTACTTACTGTAGAATGTAAGTGGTTTCCGGCTTGACAGTGCCTCTGAGGATGCCGTTCTCGACAGAGAACGCAGCACCGTACACCTGGTCGGTGTACGCGCCGTCCGGAAGGGTAGTGGTGAGCTCGAACGGCTTCTCGTTGAGCGAGAAGTTGATGATCGCGGCTCCCTTGTCGCCACGGCTGATAACCACAACCTCACCGTCTTCAGTGATCTGTACATTTTCAACCAGACCGTTCATAGCCTTACGGAACTTGTTCACAGCAACAACCTCAGGATGGAAGAACTCGTCATTGCCGCGTGCACCGAGGAGATTGTCTCCGAAGTAGTTCTCGCGTGTAGAGTTCATAGGACGGCTGTAGAAGAGAGGTGTACCGTTCTGACGAGCTGTAAGGAATACCCATCCGGTGCGGATCTGAGCGTCGGTAAGTCCTGCGCTCTCATTTGCATTGCAGTATGTGTCGTGGCTTTCCACCCATGTTGTAAGGTATTCAGGAGCAGCACGATGGCACCAGTCAAGAAGGTTCTGACCCTTTGCGCTTCTATGCCAGAGCACCTCACGGAGAACATGTCCGTAGCTTGACGCGGTCTGACCGAAATATCCGGCATATTCTTCCTCAGGAACGTTTCTGTCCTGAAGGACCTCGCCGTATACGAAGAGGCTGTCATAAGGGATGCAGAGTGATACACCGAGCACCTCCTTGCGTCCTGTAGCCACATCCCAGAAGTCGTTCTCAGTAACGCCAGCCTCACCATCGACAGGATCTGAATGCACACCGATATGCTTTGCTGTATCGTAACGGAAACCGCGCACACCCATCTCGATGAGCTTGTTCACAAACTCCATGTAGTATTTCTGGAACTGAGGATTCTCTGTGTTTACGTCCGGAAGACCGCCCACACCCTGATGTGTGCACTGAGTGCGGTCGTTATAATCGTTGATGCCCTCAAGTCCATGGGTGTGGAACATCTTGTCACGTCCTCCGACTGCTGCATAGAACTCGTCAGTCACAAGGTCGATGTCAAATGCTGTATGGTTAGGAAGCACGTCCACAAGCACGCGGATGCCATACTTCTTGGCCTCGTCAAGCATGACCTTCATCTCTTCTTCAGTTCCCACTATGTTATTTCCAATCGTCCAATCAGTTGGCTGATAGTAATGATACCAGTTACCCTCCTTCTCATCAAGGATCTTGATGTTACCGCCTTCAGGGCTGAAACATGCGTTTACCGGGGATGTCTGGATCATGGTGAATCCGGCATCAGCAATCTGCTTCATATTCTCAGTGATGGTAGGGAAGTCCCAACTCCACACATGGAGGATGGTCTCAGTGTTGGTGTAGTTCGGATCATGGACCATACGGTCAATCTCCTGATTTTTCTCGGCTGGCTTCGGCATACAAGCGACGAATGCCAGACATGTAAAAAACAAAAGTACTCTATTCATATGTAATGTGATTAAATTTCATCAAGGACAAATATCGTAATTTTAACGGAATTACTGATTATTTTGGAAAATATTGATAACTTTGGGGTGCTTTGACAGCATTAACCATTAAAACACATTTCATATGAAAAAGATTCTTTCACTGATTGCAGTTGCCGCAGCAACTCTTGCATTTGCAACAAATTCACACGCCCAACTTAAGGTAGGTGTCGGTTATGGCCTTGAAAGTCAGGCATCTAAACTAGTTGTAGGAGATGAGGTCGAAAGAGACTCCGAAGGCCTGAGCGGCTTTTATGTGAACGCTTCATACAACTGGGATTTTCTCTCAAAGAACTGGGGAACCCTCTCACTTCAGCCAGGTTTGACATACTCATTCTATGGTGATGGAGACGTAGATAAGGAGTCTATCGCGGGTATAGAAACTGTAGCTAAAGAATCATGGCGCGAACATTACCTCGACATCCCTGTACTTGTGAATTATTCATATGACCTGATGCCGGGTACACTCAAGCTTTCAGCATTCGCCGGTCCTGTATTCTCCCTTGGACTTGCATCGACTCAGATTGCAAAGCTACAGGCAGGAGATGACTGGACCACGACACGTCTCAACATGTATAATGGAAGTTCCACTATAAAGGGATCAATGAACGGAGAGAAGATGGACGAGACCATAAAGGGCGATGGTACAGATTACGGGATGTTCGACCTGAAGCTCGGCATCGGAGTCGCAGCCACTGTATTTGACAGATTCGACGTCAGAGTCGCTTACAACATCGGTCTGCTCAACAGAATGGGAAGCAAGACGGATAATATCAAATCATCACTCCACACAAATGTTTTCCAGATTGGAGTAGCATACAACTTCTAAAATCAAGGCGACCTCAATCGGGGTCGCCTCAATTTTTTATTTTACCTTGACCATTTCTACCGGTTGCACCTGGGTCTGATCCAAAGGGTGTGACTGGTATTTTACTTTATGGAAATCAATGTCCATCAGGTCAATGCATCTGATATTGCTGTTCCATGCAGTCCTGTAATAGAACTTCATAGCCTTAAGGTCTGTAGCTGCAGTGAACTGAGTAGCACTTGGCAGTCCCTTAGGGATATCTGCCTTCGCATGCTGACTGCCGACAGGAATATCAAAGTTATTTAGAATATGGAAGGCCTGTAGCACGGTGTCAAATCCTGTCTCCCATGTAGGAGAAGTGGTCTGGAAGAATGCCGCACGCACAAATCTTGATGGGGAAGTGAAGTCTCCAGGAAGTCCGAGGTTGCCACTGCCGTGACCAAGCGACTGAAGTGTGATGCCCGGAGCTATGGTCACGTCTTTGCAGGTACCCGGCTCGAGGTTGATGTAGTTGTTAAGGTTGGTCATATGCCACTGGAATCCCGGAGCATTGGTAAGAACCCCTAGCTTGTTTTCATAGAAATTAGGAACGCCGTTTACAACCTCAAGAACCACCATCCGTCCATCAGGTTCAGTGATTCTCCAATGAACTGCACCTATCTTATGATTCAAAGTTACGAGGTCTATCTCACTGATTGCTGCTTTCACCTGATCGATTGAAGAAAACTGTGAAAGAACCCATGAAACAAACTGCATATCGCAGAGGGTTTCATCGTTATTGGATTCCTTGTAAGGAGCATAGTCGCCATAATTAGGGAAAAAGAATAGTCCTGCCGACAATCCGGCTTCATTGACTCCTTCAACTACAAAAGGCTCATATTCGGTATAGATACCTACATAGCCATATACGGATTTATATTTCAGGCCATTAAGACCCGTAGGAGTATACGACTGGTGCTGGTGTCCGCGAGGGGCAACCACATATCCGCACTGCATCGGTGTCGCTGCCCATTCAACGGTTCGTGCAACCACCCGGCTTCCGTCCAGAGCCCTAAGCGATATACCTGTGCAGGCATGTGACTCAGCTGCGAGCAGTCCTCCCAGAACCACAGCAGCAAACAATGTCAAAATCTTTTTCATGTTTTGTTCGTTTTTTATTAACCGAATGGGATAAATACAAGGTTCAGACCATAGAAAAGTCAAAACAGTTTATTAACTTTGCGGCGCTGTTTCCGGCACGATTATTTTAATGAAAAACATAAAATTACATAGGTATGACACTAATTGAAAGCATTATCGCACGCGCTAAATCAAACAAGCAGCGCATCGTCCTTCCAGAGTCATTGGAGGAGCGCACTCTTACAGCAGCTGATCAGGCTCTGGCAGATGAGATTGCAGAGATCATCCTCATCGGAAATCCAGACGAGATCTTCGCCCTCGCAGACAAGCTCGGCCTCAAGAACATCGGCAAAGCCACAATCATCGACCCTGCGACAAGCGAGAAGACAGCAGAATATGCAAACCTTCTTTATGAACTCCGTAAGAACAAGGGCATGACTCCTGAGAAGGCAGCTCAGCAGGTTCTGGATCCGCTTTATTTCGGATGTCTCATCATCAAGAGCGGAGATGCTGACGGTCAGATCAGCGGTGCGCTTTCAACTACCGGCGAAACCCTTCGTCCGGCTCTCCAGATCATCAAGTGTGCTCCTGGCATCTCATGTGTCAGCGGTGCCATGCTCATGATCACTCAGACCCCTCAGTATGGCGAGAACGGCGTACTTGTAGTCGGTGACGTTGCAGTCACCCCTATGCCGGACGCTTCACAGCTTGCTCAGATCGCTGTCTGCACAGCTCAGACTGCAAAGAGCGTTGCAGGATTCGCTGATCCTAAGGTAGCAATGCTTTCATTCTCTACAATGGGCTCTGCAAAGCACGAAGTTGTGGACAAGGTGATCGAAGCTACAAAGCTTGCACGTGAGCTTGACCCAGCCCTCAAGGTTGAAGGCGAACTTCAGGCTGATGCTGCACTCGTTCCTTCAGTAGGACAGAAAAAGGCTCCTGGTTCAGAGATCGCAGGACATGCAAACGTTCTCGTATTCCCTTGCCTCGAGGTAGGTAACATCGCCTACAAGCTTGTTCAGAGACTCGGAGGCGCAGACGCCATCGGCCCTATCCTCCAGGGTATCGCCCGTCCGGTCAACGACCTCAGCCGCGGCTGCTCGGTAGATGATATCTACAAGATGGTAGCAATTACAGCATGTCAGGCAATGGATGCAAAATAATAATAAGAAAAACACATAAGAAATGAGAGTAATTATAGAACAGAACAGCGCAAACGGCTCAGTATGGGCTGCCCGCTATATCGTATCAAGAATCAAGGCAAAGGCTGCAGTAACAGACAAACCGTTTGTACTAGGTCTTCCTACCGGAGGTACTCCAGTAGCAACATACAAGGAGCTCATCCGCATGTATCAGGCAGGTGAGGTTTCTTTCGAGAATGTGATCACATTCAACATGGACGAGTATGTTGGTCTTCCTGAGGAGCATCCTGAAAGCTATCACTCATTCATGGCCCGCAACTTCTTCGACCATGTAAATGTGCCAAAGGAAAACATCAACATCCTTAACGGAAACGCTGAGGACCTCGCTGCAGAATGTGCAGCATACGAGGCAAAGATCGTAGCTGCAGGCGGAATCGACCTTTTCATGGGCGGTGTAGGTGAGGACGGCCATCTCGCATTCAACGAGCCATATTCATCTCTTGTATCACGCACCCGCGTAAAGAGCCTTACTTATGATACAATCCTCGTGAACTCACGCTTCTTTGATGGTGACATCAGCAAGGTCCCTACAACAGCTCTCACAGTAGGAGTTGGCACAGTAATGGATGCAAAGGAAGTACTCGTACTTGCTTTCGGCCACAAGAAGGCAAATGCCCTCAAGGCTGCTATCGAAGGCGCCTACTCACAGGCTTGCACCCTTTCAGCCCTCCAGGCACATCCACACGGAATCATAGTTGCAGACGAACTTGCAGTAGGCGAGCTTAAAGTCAACACTTACAGATACTTCAAGGATATCGAAAAAGACAATCTTCTCTAATGGACAAACCTATCATATATCAGATGCTCCCAAGGCTTTGGGGCAATGATAAGGTGAGGCCAAAGAAGAATGGATCATTAGCAGATAACGGCACAGGTCGTTTCTCTGATATAGATGACGGAACACTGGAATACCTCAGATGGCTCGGTTGCAGCCATCTGTGGTTGACTGGTGTGATAAGACATTCTACCCAAAGTACCGAGGATGGATGCATCGCATCTCATCCTCAATTCGTAAAGGGTAAAGCCGGATCACCTTATGCCATATGTGATTACTATGATGTAAATCCATATCTGGCAGACGATCCCGAAAACAGAATGGGGGAGTTTGAGGATATGCTCAAGCGTGCCCACGATGCCGGACTTAAAGTAATCATAGACTTCGTACCTAACCATGTATCACGCGATTACGGAAAGGTACAGCCATCGCAGGGACACCCGGTACTGGGAGCCGAAGACAACAAGGATATTCATTGGACACCGGAAAACGACTTTTTCTATTATCCGGGCCAGGAGCTGAAACTCCCGACTCCATGTCCAAAGGGCATGAAGCCATACCATGAAATGCCAGCAATGGCTACAGGCAACAACTGCTACAGCCCGACTCCCGGTATAAATGACTGGTATGAAACAGTAAAGATCAACTACGGAGACACCCATACAGGCACATGGGACAGAATGTATGACATCGTTGATTTCTGGGCCTCAAAAGGAGTCGATGGTTTCCGCTGCGATATGGTAGAGCTGGTACCGCCTGAATTCATGTCATGGCTTATCGCTGAGATCAAGAAGAAACATACTTCAGTGATCTTCATAGCTGAGGTTTACAAGAAAGACCTTTATTGGGAATATGTGCGTAGTGTAGGATTTGACTACCTTTACGACAAATCAGGACTGTACGACATCCTTCGCACCGTTGTGGAAAAGAATGTGGAAGATAACGGCATGCCGGTGGAGCTCTGGCAGTCAGCCACAGGCATCACCCGCAACTGGCAGTTTCTCGGTGACATTCAGCCATATATGCTTAATTTCCTGGAGAACCACGACGAGCAGAGATTCGCTTCAGATTTCTTCGGTAAGTACGCGCGCAACACTTTCGCACCTCTTTATGTCTCGCTTTATCTGAACACCGCTCCTTTCATGATCTATTTCGGAGAAGAAGTTGGTGAACCGGGTATGGACGAAGAGGGATTCAGCGGCAAAGACGGACGTACAACCATTTTTGACTGGTGGAGCGTAGGATCGGTACGCAGACTCCGCAAGGTGATCGCTTCAGGAGAGTACAAATCACTGGATCCGACAAGACTTGTCAAGGCAGGTCTGAAGCAGGAGGAGGCAGAGGTGTTCTGCCGATTCGCCCGTGCGATAAGACTCGCAGCTACCGATGAAGCCATCACCAAAGGTACGACATACGACCTCGGCTACTGCAATGCTTCATCAAACGGCTTCGATAAGAACAGGCATTTTGCATTTCTCAGGGATGAAAAGGATCATACCCTTCTTGTGGTCTCAAACTTCTCTGAAAGGACTGCCGAAATCGATATCATGATTCCGCAGCATGCTTTCGAGTGGATGGAGATACCTGTCACAGAGACGATGTATCCCGGAATGATCATCAAGGTAACCGTACAACCTATGGACGGCGTTGTCATCACCATAGTATAATCATCCTGCCACTTAAACCACTAATCATCAACGCATTACAAAAACCTCGTGCTCCCTTTTGGCGGCACGAGGTTTTTGTAACTCGCAGAGTATCAGAGAGTTGAGCGCCAGCCCAACTGTAGATAAGGCTATCTTCTACGGAATTCTGCAACCGTAATCGCAGTTGCGATGGCTGCATTAAGGGATTCCGATCCAGGCTGGTCTGCCGGATACGGAGGAATATAAAGCCTGTCTGAAACCAGTTTGGACATAGTATCGGATATACCTTCCGACTCATTGCCGATTACTATAACGGAAGGGTTGGCTGCTCCGTTATCCAATGGCCTCTCGTAAAGGTTCTTGCCGTCAAGAAAAGTCCCATATACCTTTCCGCCTTTGTCAAGGATCTTCTGCGAAAGGGCTGGGAGATCTACATAATGCATCTTTACCCGGAAGATAGCTCCCATTGTGGCCTGAACAACCTTAGGATTAAACAGATCCACTGTATCACGCGTTGCAAAAACAGCCTTGATACCGAACCAGTCTGCAATCCTCAGTATCGTTCCGAGGTTTCCCGGATCCCTGATCGTATCCAGAGCCAGATAAAGTCCGCCTTCATCCAGGACAGAATCAAGGGCCAAAAGATCATCCACATAAGCATCAGACGGCTTACGGACAACAGCCAGAGCCGGAGACGGATTTGCAAGAGCGGAGATGCGCTTCATAGCCTCCTCGCCGATCTCTTCCTTATAATATATATGTTCGACAGCAAAAGGGGAGTCAACCGCCTCCTGCACCATCTTCTCACCTTCAACGATGAAAAGTCCGGACTCATCCCGGACTTTCTTCTGCTGCAGAGCCTTTACTCTCTTTATATCATTATTTGAAATACCTGCCATATGACTTAGTATCCAAGAATCTTAAGCATCGACTTGTAGGTCTGTTCCTTACTGAAAAGCTTGGTGGTATAGTCACCGTTTTCATCCTTGTCGATGATGATGTGCTTAGGAGCAGGCTGGAGACAGTGCTGGATGCCGCCGTAGCCGGAAATCGACTCCTGATATGCACCAGTATGGAAGAAACCGATATACAGCGGTTCGCCTTCCTCTTCAATCATAGGCAGATAGATCGCATTTGCATGGGCATCAGCATTATAATAGTCCTCGCTATCGCATGTAAGACCTCCCAAGAACACCCTCTGATATCTTTCATTCCATTTGTTTATAGGCAGGAGAATGAACTTCTGCTTGATGCCCCATGTATCCGGAAGTGTCACCATGAACGAGCTGTCTATCATATACCAGCGTTCACGGTCGTTCTGCTGCTTCATATCGAGAATCTGGAAGATAGTAGCTCCGGACTCACCGACTGTGAAACTTCCGAACTCCGTGAAGATATTCGGCTCAGCTACTCCACGTGCGTTACACATCAGCTTGATCTGAGAAATAATCTCCTCAGCCATGTACTCATAATCGAAATCACCGGCAAGCGAGTTCTTGATCGGGAATCCTCCACCTATGTTGAGTGAGTCAAGTTCAGGACAGATCATCTTCAGGTCACAGTACACTCCGACGCACTTTGCAAGCTCATTCCAGTAGTAGGCGGTATCCCTCATACCTGTATTGATGAAGAAATGGAGCATCTTCAGCTTGAACTTCCTGTCCTTGCTGATCATGTTCTCATAGAAAGGAACGATGTCGCTGTAGCGGATTCCAAGTCGTGAAGTATAGAAATCAAATTTAGGATCTTCCTCAGAAGCGATACGGATACCAAGATTGATAGGTACCTGGACCAGCTTGTCAAGAGCCTCGAGCTCATGCATATTGTCAAGAACCGGGATGATGTTCTTCCATCCTCCGTTGGCAAATGCAGCTATATTTTCCACATATGCAGGCTTCTTGAATCCATTGCAGACAATATACTGATCCTTATTTACAAGTCCCTCAGCCTCAAGCGCTTCAATAAGATTGAGGTCGAACGCTGACGACGTCTCAAGGTGAATGTCATTCTTCAGGGCTTCCTTAAGTACAAACTCGAAATGAGAACTCTTGGTACAGTAGCAATAGTTATATGTTCCCTTGTAGTCAACCTTCGCCATTGCCACATTGAACATACGCTTAGCCCTCTGAATCTGTGAAGATATCTTAGGAAGGTATGTTATCTTGAGTGGGGTACCATACTGGTTGATGATATCCATCATATTGATGTCATGGAAGTGGAGTTCACCATCTTCAACCCTGAACTCATCCTGCGGAAACTCAAAGGTCTGATCAATCAGATCAATGTACTTATTCTTCATTTCAGGTAAAGTAATTAAGTCAGTTTAACAAAATTTCACCAATCCGACTCACTCGGATTATCCTAAATCAGCGCAAAGTTATCATTTATCCCGATATAACAACAAAAATTCAGTCATTTATTTAAGCAAAATTTTGCTCTAAGCACAGTTTTAGATAAATTTGCATGTTTTAAACGCCATGAACCGCCTGAAGACCATATTATCCGCATGCGCTGCAATTCTGCTGATTGCTGCTTGCAGCACGACTCGTGTCCTCGAGGACGGACAGTACAGACTGGCGGACAACAAGATCACTGTCACAAACGACAAAGAATTCGATACAGAGGGACTGGAAGCATACCTCAAGCAGCAGCCCAATTACTATTTCATATTCGGATGGAATCCCTTCCTGAACGTATACAACTGGAAGAACGGCAAAGGAAAAGGATGGGACAAGTTCATAGACAAAATAGGCGTCGAACCTGTAGTGTATGACTCGGAAAAAGTAGAGGAATCCATTGAAAACATATCCAACCGTCTGGAATATCTGGGATATTACGGATCTACAGTGGAGAGTCGCATACGCCTGAAAAAGAAGAGGGTATATGTTCACTATGATGTCACCCTGGGAAAGAGGTTCCCGATCAAGGACGTTGTTACCATACTTCCAGAAGGAGGTACGTTCAGAAGCGACTTCCTTGCAGACTCTGCAGCATCATTAATCCACCCCGGAGACTACCTTTCCGAGGACCTCCTTGAAAAGGAAACCGTACGCGCTACGGCTGCAATGAACAAGATCGGCTATTACGATTTCAACAAGCATCACTTCTTCTTTGAGGCCGACACGCTCAGCACTCCGGACTCCGCCATCCTGATGATGGACATAAGGGAGTATACCCGTAATGAAAACGAAAGCGCAGCAACGCCGATAAGGAAATTCTACTTCAACGATGTCTCCATTTCATACCCGCAGACCTTGAAGATAAGAGAAAAGGTACTGAAGGAGCTCAACACCATCAAACCGGGAGAGCTATACAGCACAGATATCGTAAATAATACATACTCAAGACTTTCCGCATTGCGCGTCTTCAGCAGCGTAAATGTGGGGATCACTCAGGTGGATACCAATCTGATCGATTGCAAGATCAACCTGTCACAGTCGAAGATGCAGGGATTCAAAGTAAATCTGGAAGCATCCACCAACTCTACAGGTCTGTTCGGAATATCGCCACAGCTTTCATACTACCACAAGAACATATTCAAGGGAGGAGAGTGGCTGAACCTGAGTTTCATGGGAAACTTCCAGTTCAAGTTCAATGACGATATCCGTTCAAACGAATTCGGTATATCCGCCGGACTGAGCTTCCCGAGATTCCTTTTATTGCCATACAGCCATTTCAAGCAGGCAATACCTAGAACAGACGTCAATCTGTCTTACAACTATCAGAACCGTCCGGAATATACAAGAAACATTATTTCCACATCCTACGGCTATAACGGAAATGTAAAGAACAGATTCTTTTATCAGGTATATCCGCTCCAGCTCAACATAGTAAGGCTCTTCAACATGGATGAAAACTTCTACAAGAGCATGGAAAAGGACCCGTTCTTCCAGAATGCCTACCAGAACCACTTCGATCTGGGCTCAGGAGGAACATTCTACTATACAACCAATCCTGAAGCGACCCCGCACTCGACCTACCATTATGCCCGCCTCCAGGTAGACATCGCCGGCAATCTGCTGAGCGCATTCAACGGACTGATGAAAACAGACGAAAACGGTTCCAGGATGATATGGAACACGCCATATTCGCAGTTCGTACGAGGCGAACTCACGCTTGGAAAAACATGGATGTGGGGCAAGAAGAACAAGCAGGCCCTTGCTACCAGATTCCTTGCAGGTGCCGGATATGCTTACGGAAACTCAAATGCCCTTCCATTTGAAAAGCATTTCTATGCAGGTGGAGCCAACAGCCTGAGAGGATGGCAGGCACGTACCGTAGGTCCAGGCACTGCACCTATGGACAGTTCGTTCGTCATTCCAAATCAGACGGGAGATATGAGACTCGAAGCCAATGTCGAATACCGCTTTGGGCTGTTCTGGAACTTTGCAGGAGCCGTATTTGTAGATGCCGGAAACATATGGACACTACAGGGAAAAGACGCTGCAGATGCACAGGAGTCTCTTTTCACTTGGAACAATTTCGGTAAAAGCATCGCTGCCAACTGGGGTGTCGGCCTTAGATTGGACTTCGATTTCCTGCTCATACGTCTCGACCTGGGACTCAAGATTCATGACCCGGCAAGAACACAACGCTGGGTCGCGCCGAACCAATGGTTCAAGCGAGACGGCTATGCCCTGCATTTCGGCGTGGGCTATCCGTTCTAAAAATCCCTATTTCTTATAGTATTTTGGCCATAAAGCCTCCAGACGACTACGCAGACCGTCTTCATGCTTGTTATCTGCCGGCTCGTAGAATTTACGGCCGGACAGTTCAGTTGGCATGAATTCCAGGTCAGCAAAATGCCCCGGATAGTCATGAGCGTACTTATAGCCGTCAGCATAACCAAGTTCCTCCATCAGTTTGGTAGGAGCATTCCTCAGATATAGCGGCACAGAGGCCATTTGTGTATCTTTAGCTACTGCAAGTGCCTCATTTATAGCCATATATGCAGAGTTGCTCTTTGGCGAAGAAGCCAGGTATATTGTACATTCAGACAATGGGATACGCGCCTCAGGCATTCCTATGGTATGTACAATCTGGAAGGTGGAATTGGCCAGAAGCAGGGCATTTGGATTTGCCAGGCCTACATCTTCAGCAGCCAGAATACACAGACGACGGGCAATGAAAAGAGGATCTTCACCGCCATCCAGCATTCGCGCCAGATAGTAAACTGCCGCATTCGGATCTGACCCACGTACACTTTTGATGAAAGCAGAGATGATATCATAGTGCATTTCTCCGCCTTTGTCATAAATGGCCACATTTTCCTGAAGACATCCTGTTACCGTGACATTATCTATCACGATCTTCTTTTCAGCAGCAAGAGAACCGACCACAATGTCCAGAATATTAAGGAGTTTGCGGGCATCACCTGCACTATGCCTGAAAAGGGCATCAGTTTCCCTGACCTCGATGTCAAGAGTGGATAATATCTCATCCTTTGTCAGTGCGCGGTCAAGGAGTTCCTGAAGGTCCGCCTTTTCCAAAGACTTAAGGACAAATACCTGACAGCGTGACAGAAGGGGAGTAATGACTTCGAATGATGGGTTTTCAGTTGTAGCACCGATGAGAACAATGGTACCGTCTTCCACTGCACCTAGCAGAGCATCCTGTTGGGACTTACTGAAACGATGGATTTCATCTATAAATAAAATTGGAGCCAATCCATTGGACCACAAAGAATTGGAACGCGCTTTCTCAATTACTTCTCTAACATCTTTCACCCCTGCACTGACTGCTGACAAGGTAAAGAATTCCCTTCCGAGAGATTTTGCGACAATATGGGATAGGGTAGTCTTGCCTACACCGGGAGGGCCCCAGAGTATGAAAGACGACAGGTTTCCGGTCTGAAGCATGTTTCTCAAGATACATCCCTGACCTACGAGATGCTTCTGGCCCACATAACCCTCCAGGTCATGAGGCCTCATCCTTTCAGGAAGCGGCGGCAGCATTTTACTGCGCCCTATATTGTCATTATCCATCATTATCAGATTTCCTTACCAAATATCCAGCGCTTCTTATGTATTTCTTTTTCAAACGGTTCGAACATAGAGTGAATCTTGTGATTCGTCTCCAGCATGGCATTGGTCTCCGCATATTTGAAACCAAGTTTTCTATAAGTCTCAAACAGGTCTACGAAAAGCAGGGCAACAGCGCCTTTGCTCTGCCATTCAGGCTTGACTCCGATCAGAAGCAGTTCAAGAGTCTCGGACTTCTTAAGGAACATGGCTTTGAGCAGATGCCACCATCCAAATGGGAAAATCTCGCCACGACATTTCTGAAGTGCTTCCGCAAGCGATGGTATGCTGACACCGGCAGCTATCAGTTCTCCATTTTCGTCCTCGATAAAGGTCAGCATCCTGGCATCAACCAGACTGAGATATAGATCTACATATTGGTCTATCTGCTTGTCAGACAGCACAGAAAAGCCGTACAGGACATTATATGTCTCATTGATCAGTTTGAAGAATTTACGGCCATAATCCTCCTTGGTTATCTGACGTCTTGTAAACTTCCTTACATTCAGATTATATCTTTCCTTTACGATTTCTGCAACTCTTATGTACTTTTCCGGCAGCCGCTCAGGAATGGTGATTCTGTACTCCAGCCAGCCGGTTTCCTTGACGTAGCCGAGTTTCTTCATATGTTCCGGGTAGTATGGATGATTATAGATAAGAGCCATCGTGCATATGCGGTCATAGCCTTCTACCAGCATTCCTTCCGGGTCAAAATCAGTAAACCCGAGCGGGCCGACTATCTGATTCATTCCATGAGCCTTTCCGAATGCGATCACCGCATCCAGAAGAGCGCCGGAAACCTCTATATCATCAATGAAATCGAACCATCCGTAGCGAACCTGGGCAACTTTCCACGCCTCGTTTGCACGATGGTTTATGATTGCAGCAACTCTTCCGACAACCTTATCATCCTTATATGCAAGGTAATATTCCGCCTCACAGAAAGCAAATGCACCATTTTTATCTTTGTCAAGTGTATTCATGTCATCAAACACCAGACTGGGAACATAATATCTGCTGCCTTTATATAGTTTATTTGCAAATCTCACAAATGTCTTCATATCCTTTTTCGAGGATACGGTCTTGATCTGAACAGTATTCATTTCTGTTTTGGTTAGTACATCCTCACAAAGTTAGAAAATTTTCAGTGAATTCATGTATTTTTACTAAATTCGCAATTGATGGAGACCTTATTGAAGAGCATAGCAGTCACAATACTGACGATAATGTCCCTGGGAAGTGCAAAAGCCCAGGACAATTCAGTCGGCACATCATGGTCAATGTCTGGAATCGGTATCATGTACAACCGGGATGTCAGTCCGAATACATTTGCCAGCGTAGGGGTGAGGATGGAAATGCTGGACACCTTCATCGGAAGAGAAGGTGTTCCGGGAGCAAGCGCCACATTCATGTGGAACACGGTTTTCAAGGAGATAGAGTCAGCAAATGGGATTCCGGTCCGCTTTTTCGCCGGACCGGGAATGACAATCGGATTTGGCAATGACTTCATGGCCGGACCGGGAGTCTTCTTCGGCCTCAAGGGAAATATAGGTTTACAGCTCAGCTTCCCGCGCAATGTCGACATCAGTCTTAAAATAGCCCCGACACTAGGTCTGCACGTCTCGAAATCCGAAGAAATCAAGATGATGAGGCTATACAGAAACGGTATTGTTCAAATCATCATACCCGAAATCGGCATTTCGTACAGATTTTAAATTAAATGAAGAGGTTAGCAATCATATCATTGATAATATGTGCATTTAACACAAATGTTAGTGCGCAGAACATTTTTGTTAACCCATTTCCTAAGGTTACTTTCGGGGTAGAATGGAGCTATCTTGGCACTGCACCGTACAAAACGCACTTCAATTTCTTCTCTGATGACGGATACCGCAGAAACATAAACGAAAGACACACCCGTTATTTCAATAATGCAGAAGTTCTGCTACATGTCGGATATAATATCAACTCGCATTGGAACCTGTCATTTTACAGCGGACTGACGGGAATGGCTGACATACATAATGCTGTACCGCTATCGCTTAGGGCAACATATGCCTTTGGAAATGATCCTCTCAAGGACAGGTGGTTCACATTCCTGGATCTCGGAACCGGATTCAGTATCAAGAAGGAACCTCAGGAGATCTATACGGGAAAATTCGGCGGCGGGTACAGGATATCATTGAGCCGGAATACAAAACTTGACTTCATTGCTGCATTCCGTCTTGCATATACCCACCCTGACATAGTGTTCGATGACAGCTACATAGCACTGGAATGGATCAACAGCAATGAGGCGCTTCTTGGTTCCTTATGTCTGGGAATGGCATTGACGTTTTAAACAACAGATTATCATATGGCAATACAGATGAACTTCAAAAAGACTGAGCGCATACTTTTCTGCGCCAGCAAATGGTGGGGAGACCCGGATATGCCTGCAAATATGGAATATCCTACGATAGAAGTGACAGAAGAAGGGGAGACCTATGAATATCCTCTTACCTTTCTGTGTCAGATAAATTGCGAGGATCTCATACCATACGATCCGGAAGGAAAGCTGCCTCATGAGGGTATGCTCTATTTCTTCGCTGCAATAGACAGATGGCATGGATATGATAGTCCGACTTCAAACGGCAAGGGAGAATGGGCAAAGGGCAATCTGATGGTAAAATATGCCAAGACGATCAATTTCGAGACATTCAATACCTGTATGCTGACAGATGACGAGGATCAGTCTCTTACAGATCCAGAGTTGGAAATGACATTCGCGGAATGTGAAGATGGAGCAGATGTTTTCAGACTTCTGGGCGACTCTGAGGTTCCGGAAATGCTAAACCTTATGAGGATTCCGTCAGATCAGGCACTGCAGCTTGACTTTTCTCCGGACGGCAGTGCTCTCAACATAGTGATCAAGGAATCAGACCTTCATTACGGAAACTGGAAAAAAGCAAAGGCACTACTCGCGTAGTGCCTTTGGCATTTATTTCTGTTTCTTTGGAAAGCGTCCCTTATACTTTCCGAATGCTATATTCAAGCCGAATGCAACATTTGTATTGAGATTATCAATCGGGACGTATTGTGGAGTGACATTAAAGGCTGGCTTGAAGGAATCGATACCGATGAAGAGGTTGATTCCTCCCGGATGCAGATTGACGGCTGCTCCGTATGACTCCCCAAAGGAAGAATATGCATAATTACCTGAAAACGAGAGCCATCTGAAAAGAGCAAGGTTTACGGAGCCTCTTGCTTCCCACCAGCTGTAAGGGCCATCGAATCGATATGTACCCAAAGCACCTACTGAAAGTCTCTGCCAGAAAGGCATACGGAATTCGAGACCAAGATGAGCGGTCATGCTGAGCATATCAGTAAGTGTCTCACCTTCAGACATTATCTTTGGAGAAATCATTTCCAACGCCTCTTCGCCGAGAGCTGAGAACTGATCTCCGATTGAGACTTTCTCTTCACCTATATTCTCGAATCCGCTATACTCCAGACGTGACTCGGCACTTCCTATACCCGTCACATCATTCCATTTGATGAATCCAAGATCGGTAACAGATGCAGAAACAGTAAGATACTTTATCAGATCCATGGATATTCCGAGATCGACCGCTGCACCTAAATTCCTGAATTTCAAGAAGTCATCCAGAATGACATTATAGTCTGACGGCATATTCAGACCGCTGATTGCTCCATCTTCACCGTCTGCAGAAAGTCCGATTCCAGGGGCTCTGAAGTAACCTTTTCCGTAAGAATCGACCATCCATTTGTCTTCATTCATAGTAAGGGTAAGCTTATCCATTGAATAATCAGCCTTCACCAGACCAGCAAGCGCCTTGAGTTTGAAACCGAAACGAAGCCAGTCTCCGATCTTGTATGAGAATCCGTAAGCCAGCTCCAGACGGGCATCTGCATTCAATCCGAAATTGCTCATATCCAATGTGTTGCCATATTGCTTTGCCCATGAGAACATAGCTCCGGGAACATTCGCCCTTACATCTGCTTTCAACGACAGATCAAGTGTATTGAAACTCTTACCCGCATTGAATCCCAATGAAATCAGGCTGATATCAGTGTTTACATTCAACGGATTGTTGTTATGAATCTTGCTCAGGAACTCCTCTGCAGATACATCAGGACTCAGAAAGGTAGTCAATCTACCGTCTGCAGTAGGGTAGAAGAATGTTGAAAGAGCAAGATTGCTCTCTACACCCAGGGTTGCGTAGCCAGCTACAGGGATGGCAAAGTATCCTCTGTCACTGCCGAATGCAGGGTTAAGCTTATGCTTGTAGGCATATCCGTCAAGGAAATATCCGGTACGTAGGTTATGCTGTGCAAAAGCAGCAGAAGAACATGAGAGTACAAGGAGAAGTATTATAATTATTCTTTTCATAATCAATAAGTTATTCTATTGTAATACCAACTCCCTCAGGTAAATTGAGAGATATGTCCGTAAACTGTATGTATTGTTCTTTCTTCAGAGAAACAGTGCCAGATGCAGGGACAGCAGCCATGGCCAGTCTGATGCCGTCAAACTCAAGATGTCCCCCGCTTGTCAGGGTTATGACAACAGGCGTAACAGCTGGGGATTCCATCGTTCCTCCCCTGATATCCGTATTTACTTCTGCCTTGATATTTGACAGAGCATTACCGTCAACATCCGTCGCTATAGCAGTCAGGTTAATGTTTAAAGGGATGGTATTCAATGCATTAAGTTTGATTACGGCCTTTGCAAGAGAGAGATCACTGACAGATACATCCAATCCGGTCAATTCTGTTTCGTAATTAATTCTGAAAGCCGGTCCGAAAGGAGACATATCCAGAGAATAAGTCATGTCAATACCAAATTCATCACCTGGTACAAGGCGGAGGCCGTTTTCTGGAGCCACAAGATCAGCCATAGATGTGATGACAAGATAATCAGGAAGAGGGGAGAAGAGGCTTCCGAGCTGATCCTGAGTGAAATTGTAGCTTGCTGTAGCGGCCTTATCTTGCGATTCGCCAGGAATTTCCATCTTCTGTACCTCTGATATAGACTCTGGCTCTGAGGTGCCCTCATCATACGTTGCAAATACTGATGAGATGAACACCGGCGCCGGAATTGTGCTTGCCACGTCTATTTTCAGGCTAAAAGCATTTACATCAGGCTTGAACTGCTCTCCATCAGCAAATTCAGTAAAATCCTTAAGAGAGAACCGGTATTCATTGGATGTTTCAGACTCAAGATCCAGATCAGCAAGAATGTAGTTGATGGTCATAGGATCCATATGAAGATATGACGTGAATACAGGAGTAAAGATACCTGTCAACGACTGAGGGCAGTCTGCAGCCCTGAGAAAAAGGCTGCCGGATAAGATTACCTCAGCATCTACATGCAGTTTTCCAGGTGCTACAATTCCTTGATTTTCAGGCATTTTACTAAAATCCAAAGCAGTTATGTCGAAGGACATGCTGGTATTGTCAGGCTCAATGCTGTAATCTTCAGAGAGCACAATCGTATGACTGTCAACCTTTTGACAACCAGCCGGAGGATTGCCTAATACAATCCATTCAGGAAAAACCATAGTAAGGCCTTCTGACAGCCATATCTTTTCAAACGGAAGATCAGCGATCTCGTACTTGAAACGAACTATTACGGAAGTAGTCACATCTGCATATTTCACATCTCTGACAATCTCCGGGATATCTGCCTGGTCAATTTCAATATCGAAAACTACATTTTCGAACGGGATCGGCGGTGTGATAAAATCCGGATCGACAGATCCCATAATGATTCCTTCTGCCGCCTTGGTCATATGAGGGTTTTCATCATCATAACCGCTGAACTGGAAAACAGGAACTGTCACTTGCTTGGAAATACGTCCGTCAGTAGCATGGAAATAATAGCTGCCATCCTGAGCTACAGATAAATATTCAGCATAGCCGGCCTTGTCCAGAATTTCCGAGAGTATGAATTCCTTTGTGCTTCCTACTGGCAGGCTTACATTTTCAAGGATATTTACATCTCCGACATCAATTTTTTCAAGGTCATATTCTTCGTTAACACATCCTGTCATCAGGACAGAAGAGAAAAGTGTTGAAAAAAGGATTTTTGTGTAATTCCGATTCATAGTCAGGTCAGTTTCAGATATTTCAACTGCAAATCTACACATATTTCACCGTAGTAACAAACTTTGCGACATAATCCATATTATGTTAAGTTGTGTTAGATATCCAGAAAACGGCATTCAAGCCAAGTCCCTATCATTCAATCAATTACTCAAATATCGTGACTATTCTTCCTGGCAGGATATTTGAGTATTAAGCTTAAAATCAAAGAGTTACGAAGAACGGTGAAAATTCCACGTACGATATTTCATATTTAAAATTTTAACACTAATTTTGTCGCATACTCATGAACCGGAAACTATTCATACTTATTTTCCCGATTCTCGCTGCGTTTGCATTTTCATCCATGCACGAACGCAACGATCAAGTTTCTGCGCAAATCCCTTTCGAAGAAATTTCAAGAATCTGTACGGATGAGCTGAATGACAACTCGTCAATGGCTTATGACTTCGGTCTTACAAGACAGAACTCTTTTTCTTCTCCGGCAAGAAACGTTCAGACCGGACATCGTACGTCAAATCACACATTATCAAATATTTACTTTATCAAGACCGGAGGCTGTCCTACACTGAATCATTCCTTCAGGTCCTGCTGCAGATTCCTTTCTCAAAAACTATCAGTACATAACCCGGACCGTATTCTGTCCCTGTTATGTAGACTTGTGATTTAGACCGTTTACGAAACCGTTCCTGTTACGCCTGCGGATGTGTCCACGGGTGTAGTTTTGTCATTTATTCAATTAATTCGTAAATATCTAAATATCAATTCGTTATGGAAAAGGAATTTATCAGAGTACGCTCTGTCAAAGATATTATCATCTCACTTACAATATTGATCGGAGGCTGCATTCTCGTAGCACTCCCCACTTCAGATTCTGTAAATATTGCAGGATTCTTCCTCATTCTGGCGGGACTTCTACTGTTTTTCATCATGAAGACTTCATATAAAAATGCTTCAAATGGAGAAAAATATGCAAAGAAGGAACGTTTCTTCTCAAATGATAAACGTGAACACCTAAAAAAGACACTAACCTCCCCTGCCTCATTCTGCGCAGAAGGTGAAGACAAAGGAAATGCCCTAAGATTGGATGTATACTACAACAAAAACAGGATCTGTATCCAGATGTTCGAATACGTACCATATAAATATGAGCCTTGTTCTCCCGTATTCGAGCATGATGCATCAGTTGGCACAACTCTGCTCAAGTAAACAAATACCATTATAACTGATTATGTTACAAATCTTTACACTTCTTGGAGCCCTCGGTATGTTCCTCTATGGAATGAACCTGATGAGTTCCGGACTACAGAAGGCAGCCGGTGACAGACTCAGAGGCTTCCTTTCATCAATGACCTCAAATCCTTTCAAAGGTGTTCTGACCGGACTTGGAGTGACTTCGGTCATCCAGTCATCATCAGCTACCACAGTAATGGTGGTGAGCTTCGTGAATGCAGGACTTCTTACATTGGCTCAGGCAATAAGCGTGATCATGGGTGCCAACATAGGTACAACCGTGACGGCATGGCTGGTTTCCTGGCTGGGCTTCAAGGCTGATATCTCAATATTTGCGGTTCCGCTTATGGCCATAGGATTTGTCCTCTCATGCTCAAAGAAAAGCAGCAGAAGAAACATTTCTGAACTGATTGTAGGCTTCTCGCTCCTGTTCCTTGGACTTTCACTGATGAAGGAATCTGTTCCTGATCTGAGCAAGACACCAGAAGTACTTGCATTCATCCAGGGATGGCAGGGCCACGGTTTCGGATCTGTCCTTCTTTTCCTCGTACTCGGAACGATTCTTACGCTGATCCTTCAGTCATCAAGCGCTACTATGGCCCTGACTATCATGATGTTGAACTTCGGATGGATTCAGTTTGACATGGCATGTGCAATGGTCCTTGGCGAGAATATCGGTACTACAATCACTGCAAACATAGCTGCTGCTGTCGGTAACACTTCAGCGAAACGGGCAGCTCTCGCCCACACCGTCTTCAACGTATTCGGAGTGATCTGGGCACTCGTTCTCTTCTCACTCTTCCTGAAGATGGTAGGTGCAGTCACAGCAGGCATTTTCGGACTTCCGAATCCAGCGGCTGAGGGATTCAAAGTAGTTGCCGGAGCCGATGGCAGCCAGTCTGACACGCAGACTGCTGCACTGTATGGACTGTCCATGCTCCACACATTGTTCAATAGCATCAACACATTGATTCTCATATGGTTCATTCCATTTATCGAGAAGCTTGTATGCAAGATCATACGTACAAAGAAAACTGACGAGCAGGAAGCATACAGACTCAAATACATCAATGCCGGTCCGCTTGCAACACCTGAGCTTGCTATAGATCAGGCCAGCAAGGAAATTGTTCACTTCGCACAGATTTCACGCAACGGACTCGGCTATGTACGTGCTGCTGTCAATGAGACTGACCCGGATAAATTTGAAGAACTGCGCTCTAAGCTAGTGAAGTACGAGGAAATTTCTGACAGGATTGAGTACGAGATCGCTACCTTCCTCAATGAAGTATCTGCTCAGGAAATCAGTCAGAGCACATCAGTTCAGATCAAGGCGATGTACAAAATCATCGGTGAGCTCGAATCTCTCGGCGACTCAGGAGAATCGATCAGCCGTATTCTATCGCGCAGAAATGTTCACAAGAAGGAATTCGATGCAGAAACCATAAAAAAGCTCAACCTGCTCATTGATATGGTTGACAAGGCATATGAGGCTATGATTGAAAACCTCAGCAAGGCAGAAAGAGGTAATCTCGAGGATGTTCAGAATGCATATGCTGCTGAAGACCGCATCAACAATATGCGTAATGACCTCAGGGACGAGGAGATAGACAGCATCGAGCATGAAAGGAAGAACTATCAGACCAGTGTCTATTATATGGACATAGTCAACGAACTGGAGAAGATGGGAGACTTTATGATCAATGTTTCGCAGGATCTTGAGAAATGTAGATTGAGGATTTCATAATCTGACGATTATTTGATAATTTTGCAGCCCCGAATCTTCGGGGCTTTTGTTTTGTCATCCCGAAACCATTGCTCCTCTGTCATCCTGAGCGAGCGAAGCGAGACGAGGGATCTAAAACCGACAGATTATGGCAAGAAAGAAACAAGACATCATTTTAGAGAACATTACTATCGAGGCGGTTGCAGCAGAGGGCAAGGCATTGGCCAAGGTTGACGGAGCTGTACTGTTCGTGCAGTTCGCCGTACCTGGTGACGTTGTAGACGTAAAGGTCACAAAGAAGAAGAAGAACTATATGGAAGGATTCATCCTCCGCATGGTGAAGCCTTCGGAGCATCGTCTTGAGCCGTTCTGCAAGCATTTCGGTGTCTGCGGCGGATGCAAATGGCAGCCGCTGCCTTATGAAATGCAGCTTCAGGCCAAGCAGCAGCAGGTCTACGACCAGCTGGTGCGCATCGGCCATCTCGATGTACCTGAAATCTCCCCTATCGTTGCTTCAGATGAGACCACCTATTACCGTAATAAACTGGAATTTACGTTCTCGCAGCGCAGATGGATCTTCGACAATGAGAATGCCGAAGAACTGAGCGAAAAGGAGAAATACGGACTTGGTTTCCATGTCGGCAGATTTTTCGACAAAGTTCTTGATATAGACCATTGCTATCTCCAGCCTGAACCTTCGAACGAAATCCGTCTCTTCATCAAGAAATACGCCCTCGAGAACGGTCTGACATTCTTCAACATCCGCGAGCACGAGGGATTCCTCAGAAACATGATAGTGCGCACAACCCAGGAGGGCAACGTGATGCTCATCGTATGCTTCTATCATGAGGACGCTGAAGCGCGCACTGCCCTGCTTGATGCAGTCGCAGCTCAGTTCCCGCAGATCACTTCGCTCTACTACGTGATCAACGGCAAGGCAAACGATTCGATTTCAGACCAGGAATGCATCCTGTACAAAGGTGAAGACGCCATCTATGAATATATGGAAGGTCTCAAGTTCAAGATCGGCCCTAAGTCTTTCTATCAGACCAACACCAAGCAGGCATACAAGCTCTACAGCGTAGCACGCGAATTCGCTGCTCTGACCGGTTCCGAGGTAGTTTATGACCTTTACACAGGAACGGGTACCATCGCACAGTTCGTATCCCGTCAGGCATCGAAAGTAATTGGTATAGAGTACGTTCCTGAGGCAATCGTCGATGCGAAGATCAACGCTGAGGCCAACAATATCACCAACTGCGACTTCTATGCAGGCGACATGAAGGACATCCTTACGGATGCATTTGTAGAGGAGCACGGCCGTCCTGACGTCATCATTCTCGACCCGCCGAGAGCCGGCATCCACCCTGACGTTGCAAAGGTGATCCTGAATGCCGCACCTGACCGCATGGTCTATGTGAGCTGCAACCCGGCCTCACAGGCACGCGACCTCGAAATCCTCTGCCAGGACTATGTCATCACAGCCGTTCGTCCGGTGGACATGTTCCCGCACACCCACCACGTGGAAAACGTCGTAGCCCTTAAACGAAAATAACCAGCAAGGTACCAGATAAAATGCAGTCGGCCACAAAAATTTTGTGGCCGACTGATGTAAATATAAGGGTTAACCCCATATTAATGTCCGTGAATGTCTTCGCGTGAGTTTGAAGTAGTGATAGGCTTGCCGTTGTGCTCGCCTGTCAGTGACTTCAGGAATGCAACTATTGAAGCGGTCTCCCCTTCTGACAGAGTCACATCGCTCTGATATTTTCCCATGTCACGAACTGCCTCCTCTAGGGTTTCGCGTGTGCCGTCGTGGAAATATGGCCATGTATGCTCCACATTACGCAGTCCGGGCACTTTGAAACGGTGACGGTCACGCTCGAGTCCTGTCTCCTTGAAACGGCCGTTGTCCTCATGAGTCAGTTCGAGCCCCCTTGCACCGAAGTAGTCCTGGCGATGTCCCATCAGCTCATATGTAAGTCCGCCGAGGATAGGACCGGCATGACATGTAGCACAATCATATTTCTTGAAGAGTTCATAGCCCTTAAGCTGCTCCGCAGTAAGAGCTGAATCATCACCAAGGAGCCACTTGTCGAATGCAGAACCAGGAGTTATAAGGGTCCTCTCGAACTGTTCGATAGCATCTGTAATGTTTGCCTCCGTAAGGCCATCCGGATAAACAGCCGTAAATGCAGAAGCAAACTCCTTGTCATCCTGCAACTTAGCAATAATCTGCTCAAATGACTCGGAGGCCATTTCTACAGGATTGAGAGGCGGACCTGCAGCCTGATCTGCAAGGGTCTTTGCACGTCCGTCCCAGAACTGGACGAAGTTATATACTGCATTGTAGACTGTAGGAGCATTCACGCCTCCAAGCTGATCATTTACGCCATGAGAATACTGATGATTGTCCACTCCGGCATTCTCCAGCTCATGACATGTCGCGCATGAAACCGTATTGTCTACCGAAAGACGGGTATCATGATAAAGCGCATAACCCAGTGCTGCCTTAGCCTCATCATATTCAAGAGAAGCAGCAATAGGACGTACAGGCTCGTTGGCACGCTCTCCAGCCAATCCGTCTTCATACATGGCGGTTCTTGTATCACGCACCCAATCAAGAACGATCGAACGTTTTTCCTTTGTCAGAGAACTTCCCCAATGAACAAGATAATACTTCGGCATAGGCATACGGTCGTCAAGTACAACCTTCTCAACCTTAGCAAGTTCCACAGCATTCACCTCGCCACCGGCCTTGAGTGAATCCATGAAATCCGTCATATCGAAAGCACGATATCCGTCGGCAGCATCCTGCTTGACCATCTTTCCTATAACAGGAAAACCTGAATAGAACGGAAGATCAGGATTTTCAGAGTGACATGAAAGGCATCCTCCGTCAGCAAAGATTTCATAAACCCGTTCATTTGCAGGAAGATCTGCAGAAGGGACACGATTGACCGCCCTGTAAACGACGACCATCAATGCAGCTATTACCAACAGGTACAGCGCGCACTTTTTCAGATTGATCTTTTTCATATCTCAACTCAATAAACGTGAATACTTCCTTGGGCAGACGGCAGGAAGTTAATTCCCCACCAGCACATCTGCAGGCAAGCAAAAGCAAATATAAGTAAAAAACATGACAGTCTGGCACTTCCCTTCCTATATAATCTCAAATGAATGTATAATAAATAGGAAAGCCATGTGATCAGAGCCCATGTCTCCTTCGGATCCCAGCTCCAGAAATGTCCCCATGCGGACTTTGCCCAGATTGCGCCTGAAAGCATTCCGAAAGTAAGAAAGGCCGTGCCGATATAGACCAATGTGTCAGCCGCCTCCAGCAGGCTGTCGTCATTCTTGAAAAACCTCACTACAGCAATCAGGAATGCACATCCCAGAAGAGAATATGAGAACATATACACGGTCACATGCGGGATGAACCATGCGCTTTGAAGCGCAGGCATGAGTGTCTGGTCATGTATTTCCGGCTTCAGGATATTCAGAAGAATGAATACGGTAGACAATATGGTCGAAAATGACAATATCCATTTATAGCGCCAGCGGATATAGGTGAAAAGTCCGGCAAGCGATGCGAAGAATGAATACCAGAGTCTGGTCTCACCCATGGTACGAAGCGGTGGTCTGTCTAAAGACATCCATAGCCCACATATGAAGACTCCAAGCACAATGGAAGCCAGTCCGGCAAATGAAACCGCCCACTTCCTGCGACCGGCAAAAGCCAGGACGGCAGCAGCTGCAGAAAAACATACAGCTGCAGATGCATAATATATGAACACTTCCCAACCCATCATCTTCGAGGACCTTTAATGAACAACATTAAAGCACCTGCAAGCAGCATTATGATGCCGGCAAGCGCAAAATAACGCCATGGCTCGCGTACAATCTGAAGTACACAATATCTGTCGGTGACACTTGTCAGATAAATATCTTCGCCAAAGCTGACCCCATATGGATCATTCACGGTCAGACTTTGGGGAGTCGAGCCATCAACAGATATAAACGCCTCATATTGAGACGGTTTACCATCTTCTGAAAACTCCGTTTCAAAATCTGTAAGAAGCAGCTCATATCCTAGTCCTGCTACACTGCCATCCATATTGTATGCTGTTTCAGTCCTCTCACCACGTCCAAGAGCTACCCGGAATTCGGAAGAATCAGGGCTTCCCCAGAATCCTGCACCTATCGCCAGCAGCAGACCGGCATGAAGAAAGATGAAACGCCACCTGACGGCCCCATCCAGCTTTCGCCAGCCGCGCAAGATAACTGCGTACAGTACAGTCTGAACATAGAGAAGAACCAGCACAAACAGAATCGACTCCACAAAACTGCGGTCGCCACTGAAACCGATCCACAGGCATGCACAGAGCAAAAGAACTATGGCAGAAACCGTCGCAGCCGGAGACAGGATAAAACGCATCACTCTACACTTAGGACGAGATTTCCATAACCACCCCCATATGACCATCCAGATGACAGCCACAAGCAGATTCAACGGAAAAGCGAAAAATGACAGGAAGTCCTGCATAAAAATCAGATTATATCACAATATAGTCTACCCTGCTCGGCCTTAAGGACTTTCAACGTCTGGCCTTTGGAAGCGAATCCGCCAAACCTCAGGGTCGCCTCTAAGATTCTGCCGTCCTTTGTCCGAACCTGTCCGCCAGGACGCATATCTGTAAATACCGTAACAGTCTCACCAACAACATCTTCCAAACCGGAAGCAACTCCAGTAAAACCATCCTCCGCCTTCATTTCCTGCCTCAAGGCAATATGGTCAAAGGACCTTGTAGGATATAATTTCCTGATCAGCCATACTGATCCGAATACAGCAACAACAGAGGACAAGGTCACGAGTCCCAACGGCTTGAGGATCGGCAGAAGAGTGAACGAACCGTCAAAACCATGGAATTCCACATTATCAACCATAGCTAAAGCGAGCGACACGATAACTGACACTATTCCGGAGATTCCGCACACTCCGAATCCAGGCAAGGCAAATATCTCTACAGCAATAAGTATGATTCCGACTGCAAACAGGAGAATTTCCCAATGAGCTGCAAGATTTTCCGCATAGGCTGGAGCAAAATACAGCAATGCTCCGACTATTGCCGTCACAAGCGGAAGACCTATTCCAGGGGTACGGATTTCAACGAAGATTCCGCCTATTATCATCATCAGGAATATGGACTGAAGTATAGGATTCAACAGAATCTGCACTAGCTTGTCAATCCATGTCATATCATCTTCCATATCCTTGATTACAAATTCATTATCACCAGCCACCTGTCTCGCAACTTCAGATACATCCTCACATATTCCCTCGCAATATCCGACCTCCATGGCTTCATCTGGAGTCAGACTCAGGACATTTGCAGTATCAACCATTGACTCTGCAACAAACGGATCACGACCGTTCGCAATTGCAGTAGACCTCATCATCCCCCTCATGAATGACTGATACTTATCCGGCATGACAGCTCCCGTCTGATCAACCACAGTGGCAGCTCCCATCGAACTGCCCGTCTTCATGTAGATCGAGTCACAGGCAATGCTGATCAATGCCCCCGCTGAAGCTGCCTGCATGTTCACATAAGCAATCACCGGCTTTTCATGACGCAGGATTGCAGCCCTGATACTGTCAGCCGCATCGACTGCACCACCATAAGTATTCAGATCCAGAAGCACATAATCAGCCTCAGATTCGGAAGCCTTCTCCAGACCAAGCACAACAAGTCTCTGGGCTGCCTTATCTATGTCCTGATTAAGTCTGATTCGATAGAATACAGTAGTGGAATCACCCGCAGAAGCAATGGCAAAGTGTAAAAACAGGGCAATAAGTGATATAAAACGCCTCATAACTGATTATTCAAATGAAGATAGTGGAAACAAATATAACCATTTCCGGGAAAAATTGTATCTTTGCTGAGTTGTTTTATTATGAAATAATAACCTATTAAATAATGACTATACAATTTTTTATTCTCATAGCCGGACTCGTCCTCATTCTCATGGGAGCCAACTGGCTCGTAGACGGTGCGTCAAGCATTGCCAAGAAAACCGGAATGAGCGAATTCATCATCGGTCTTACCATCGTCGGCATAGGAACTTCGACTCCGGAAATGGTAGTCAGCTTCATTTCGTCAATTCAAGGCAAGCCAGACATGGCAGTCGGCAACGTAGTAGGTTCCAACATATTGAATACATTCCTGATACTAGGAACAACGGCTCTGATATGTCCGCTGGCCATCTCAAGAGAAAGCCTGAAAAGGGACCTGCCGCTCAATATCCTGGTTACCGCCCTCCTGATTCTTCTTGGACTCAAATATACCATATTCGGATTCGGAAGCAACACCCTTACCCGCCTGGACGGAGCACTGCTTCTGACATTATTCGCAGCGTACATGTGGTTACTTCTGAGAAGCAAAAATCAGCAACAGGCAGAGACAGAATCTGACATTAAAGTCACAAGCACCTGGAAATCAATATTTTTTATAATACTCGGACTCGGATCTCTCATATTTGGAGGAAGGATCTTCGTTAATTCCGCTAGCAATATCGCAGAATACTACAACTGGCCTCAGAAAGTCATAGCCCTTACCATCATGGCAGGTGGAACTTCTCTCCCGGAACTCGCTACCAGCGTTGTTGCAGCCATCAAGGGACGCGGCCAGATGGCATTAGGAAATGTACTGGGATCCAACATATTCAACATCCTCCTCATCCTCGGAGGTTCCGCCCTGATACACCCGCTTTCATTCAGTTCCATGACTCCTGTAGACCTTGGGGCAGTAATGATCGGAGCCATATTCATGCTTACCAGCGCATACACCTTCAAGACAAACAAACTCGACAGATTCGAAGCGGTCATACTTCTGTTGCTGGAAGCAGGATACATGACATGGCTTTTCATGAATTAACGAAATCAGATCAAAATGGGAAAACTATACGACATACTTCGTGAGGATTACCGCGTCAAGGAAGGTCTCAAGACCTGCATAAACTGCGGCACATGCACTGCAATATGCCCTGCAGCTGAGTTTTACAGATATGATCCCCGCAAAATTGTAGACACCGTGCAGCGTGGCGATGACGCCGAAATCGAAGCTCTCCTCAAAAGCGACGTGATATGGTACTGCGGGGAATGCCTCTCATGTCTGACACGTTGTCCTAGAAAAAACGGTCCGGGACTGGTCATAATGGCCTTGAGGAATCTCTCGGCAAAACTAGGATATTTCGTCGAATCTGAAAAAGGACGTCAACTCTACCCTCTTACGAAGATCATGACCGGAAACATCCTCAATTACGGATACTGTATCTACCCTGACACCTTCAGCATGGAAGACCACGTGGAGGCCGGACCTGTATGGAAATGGCATACAGAACATTTCCAGGACAGTTTTGCACGTCAGGGAGGTAACTACAAAGGCAGCGGCCCTGGGGCATTGAGAGCCATTCCTCAGGAGGACCTTGATGAGTTGAAGAGAATCTTCGACGTGACCGGAGCGACTGAAAGAATGGAAACAGTAGACAGATACTCTGAAATGAAGGCTAAGGAGATGGGGATGGACATGGACGAATACTACAGATATACGTTCGAACATTGTTCCGAGGGACATTTTAACGACTGATACGATATGATTTATCAAGGAAAACAAAAAATATGGAGCGACTATCAGAAGGAGATTCCTGATGATAAATGGTACTATGTGCGCAGTTGCATCAGACAGAATTTCTTTCCTGCCTCAGAGAAGATGTTTCTGGAAATCTGTCGCAACGTCCTCGGCAAGGACATCTATGAAAATGAGCATCATACAACATGCGGAGGCATCGCATACCACTGTGACACGATACCTCAGGAAACTGCCATGACTATTGTCGCAAGGCAGTTTGCGCTGATGACTGAAGCCGGATATGAAAATTATGCAGCCTCATGTATCACCTCATTCGGGAACTACACCGAAATCCTCGAGACCTGGCATGAATATCCTGAACTTGAAGCTAAAATCAGGGAGATGCTCTGGAAATCATGCAGAAAGGAATTCAACAAGCCTAAGTACCTCGCCCATACCAGCGACCTTATCTATAAATTCCGCAACGAAATTGCAGAAAAGGCAAAATTCCGCCTTATCAACAAGAAAACAGGTGAGCCTCTCAGGGTTGTCGAGCATATCGGATGTCATTATTCGAAGATGTTCCCGTCCAAAGGAGTAGGTGGAGCAGAATATCCATATGTGCTTGCAGGAATGATCGAATCATGGGGAGGAAATGTAATAGACTACCCGGAACGCCGTCATTGCTGCGGATACGGTTTCAGGCAATACCATGTAAAGGCAAACAGAGGATACTCTATTTCAAACACCCACAAGAAATTCGAGTCAATGCAACCATACAAGCCTGACATGATCATAACCAACTGCCCGGGATGCCCTTATTTCCTTGACAGATGGCAGTATGCGATAGCCGAAATGGAGGGAAAGACATACGGAGAGAACGGATACGGCATTCCAGTCCTTACTTACGAGGAAGTGGCGGGTCTGGTCTTGGGTTATGACCCTTGGGATCTGGGACTGCAGCTGCATCAGGTTGCTGCCGAACCGCTTCTGGATAAGATGGGCATCGAATACGACCCGGCAGCAAAATATCTCGGAGTAGACAGAAAGGATCTTGGAAGACCGGAGATTCCGACTTCTATAAAATGTTTTTAAGCCATGAAAGAAATCATAGTCATCATAGGAGGAGGAATTGCCGGACTAGAAGCGGCGTCCCAGATGCTGAAGCTTGGATATTCTCCGATTATTGTCGAGAAAAGCGACAGATTGGGAGGCCATGTAGCCGATTGGCACAAGCTGTTTCCGGATATGACTCCGGCGCAGGATCTTGTCGGTGAACTCATCAGTTCAAGCAAGGATGCCAACATCTTCCTGAATACGGAAATTTCCTTCATCAACCGTCTCAAGGACAGCTACAACATCATGCTGTCCAACGGAGTATCCATAACAAGCAAATATATCCTGGTAACAACAGGATTCAAACTCTTCGAAGCTTCCAAGAAGGAAGAATATGGATACGGCATTTACAATCAAGTGATTACAAATGCTGATTTAGAGAATTGGTTCAATACAAAATCCGACAAACGCATAGATAATTCGAAGATGAATGCTGTAGGATTTGTCCACTGCGTCGGCTCACGTGACGAAAAGGCACGCAACTCCCAATGCTCTAAAGTATGCTGCATAACAGCAATCAAACAGGCAATCGAGCTTAAAGAGAAATACCCGGAAGCGGAGATATACTGCTTCTACATGGACCTGAGACTGTTCGGAAAGAAGTTCGAGGACTTCTACATCAAGGCACAGAGGGACCACGGAATCCATTTCATAAGAGGACGAGTTTCAGAAGTAAGTGAAAACATCGAAGGCCGCGTGATAGTCAAGGCAGAGGACACCCTGGCTGGAAAGCCTATAAAGGTCACACTCGACCTGCTTGTGCTGATGTCAGGAATGGTATGCAATCCAGACAGCACGAAGGCTGCATCTTCGCTTGCATTGCCGATTGATTCTGACGGTTTCCTGCAGAGCAGCGACAATGTATTCCATATCACTTCATCGCCAAAGAAGGGGATTTTCTATGCAGGAGCATGTACAGGCCCTAAAACGGTCCCTGAAACGCTTGCAGAGGCAAGATCTGCTGTTCTAGACATCCATGCCCAAATAATCAGTCAGCAGCAATGAGCAATTTCGGTTTCAAGATATCCCCTAGTTCGGCCATAAATCTGGACAAAGTCGATCTGCAGCGCTTCAATAAGCTATGCGCTGCAGAACCGGATGCGCTCCGCTGCATGGCATGCGGCTCCTGCAGCGCCACATGCCCGTCTGCTCTGTTTTCCGGAATGAGCATGAGGAAAGTGCTGCTGTATCTGCAAAGGGGAAAGGAAGAGGAGGCATTCAGGCTGATGTCCAACTGCATGCTGTGCGGAAAATGCACCATGGTATGTCCAAGAGGCATAAACACAAGACATATCATCCTGACGATCAGCAGGATATACAATAAGGAGGAAAAGTGATGAAAGAGCTTGCAACATATCATAACTTCGTCCTCCCCTTCCTCCTGGGAATGATATTCGTCCTAGGTTGGTGCATAATAGGAGCCATCCGCATAATACTTCAGCTCTCCAAGGAAGACAAAATACGTTTCTTCAAGTCCCTGATCAATCCTAAGATCATGCTGAAGAACATAAGGGACTGGTTCTGTGACTGCCTCTTCCATGTCAAGCTTTGGAAAAGAAACAAGCTGCTGGGCTATATGCACTCCAGCATAGCCTTCGGATGGTTCATGATAATCCTGATCGGACATATAGAGGTGTTCCTGTATACTCCTCACAGAGTCCATCAGCTGTGGTATCCGATATTCTTCAGATACTTTGTTTCAATTACTGACAGTACGATGGAAGGATCGTTCTTCTTCTTCCTGATGGACTTCTTCCTCCTTATAATATTAAGCGGAGTCATCCTGGCTATAGTAAAAAGGGCACGTTCGCGTCTTTTCGGCATGCGCAGGACCACCAGAGCAAGCTTCACCGACCTCATAGGCCTGTATTCACTCTGGCTGATCTTCCCTCTCCGCCTGCTTGCAGAAGGCTTTACAGCGGATATCAGCGGCGGATCGTTCCTGACCAAGTCACTGAACGGCGTACTGCATACATTCCTCAGTGATCAGATGAACATGCTGCCGACCTGGTGGGCATATTCGATTGCACTTGGAGTATTCATGTTCATACTGCCGTTCAGCAGATATATGCACATTCCGTCAGAAATCCTGCTTATCCCGCTTAGGAACGCAGGTATCAAGGTAGATCGCGCACGCAAGGGAATTGCCAGGCTTCAGGTATATTCATGCCCTAGCTGCGGAGTCTGCATCGATGCTTGCCCGATGGGAGTTGTAAAGGCTAATGTCAAAGATACTACAGTCTATCTCAACCGCCAGATCAAGCGCTACAACGAAAAGCGCATTCAGCAGATAAGCGAAAAGTGTCTGCTGTGCGGCAAATGTACTGCCGTATGTCCGGTAGGAGTTGAAGGCGACAAGATAAGGATCGCTCAGAGGTCGATAAGGAAGTACAATCTGACTCCAAATTACTCTAATATTGATGCAAATCTGCTGATAGAGGGGCTTAACAAAAATGTTAACCAATCTAACTATTTTGTTTCTCCTACTAATAGTGAGAAAGTTCTATATTTTTCCGGATGTATGACTGCCTTAACCCCATCAATTGGCAGATCTGTGGAATCTCTGCTCAAAAAAGCAGGAATTTCCTATCAGATGATGGACAAGGACGATGGGATCTGTTGTGGAAGACCGATGCTCATGGCTGGCAGAAAGGATCCTGCGAGGGAGATGATTGAAAAGAATACAACAATCATAAAAGCTTCCGGAGCCACTACCCTTCTGCTGAGCTGTCCTATCTGTTATAAGATATTCAAGGAAGAGTACAAGCTCGACGGTATAGAGATAATCCACCATACCGAATACTTCGACAGACTGATTGCCAAAGGCCTTCTCGCCCCACAGAAGTCAGAAGAAAGGTATGTATACCATGACCCATGCGAGCTTGGACGAGGATGCGGCGTATATGAACAGCCGCGCAGGGTTGTCAGTGCTGCAGGAGAACTGGTTGAAGCCGCAGTCAACGGAAAGGAAAGCATCTGTTGCGGAGGCAGTCTGGGCAGTCTGACGATGGGATTTGACAAGAGGAAGCTTCTTACGGAAAACGCACTGAAGAATCTGACTGTCTCGTCCCCTGACAAGATCGTAACCGCATGTCCGCTGTGTAGAAGCACCTTCAACAGATATGCAGACCGACCGGTTGTGGATATTGCTGAAATTCTTGATGAAAATATTAAATAACAACAAGATATGAGATTCATACCAACAAAGTACAAATTGAAATGCTATTCGACAGGAAGATGTTTCGAGGATGAAGGATGGCTTCTTGCCGACAAGGAGTGTGACTGCCCGAGCCTGATCAGGGCAGAATATGAAAAGAAACAGTACAATCCCAGAACCGAGCTGGACGGATTTTACCGGTTTGCAGACTGGCTTCCTATCAGCAGGACATTGGAAAAGTCGTGTGCTCCAAAGACTTACAAGAGCAAGGAACTTGCTGCTGTTCTTGGTCTGAACAATCTTTATATTACCTTCTCCGGATATTGGCCTGAAATCGGTGCCAGGATGGAGACCTGCTCATTCAAGGAAACAGAGGCTTACTCGGTATGCGGACGTCTGGCAGAAGATACCGGAAAGGTGCTTGTTGTAGCATCAGCGGGAAACACAGCCCGAGCATTTGCCAAGGTTTGCTCCGATAATAATATCCCTCTGCTGATTTCAATCCCTGAGGACAATATAAACGCACTCTGGTTCACAAAACCGCTCAATGACTGCGTAAAGATCATAGCCTCACCAAAAGGCTCCGACTATTTTGACGCCATAGCGCTGTCCGATAAGGTATGCACATCTGACAGATTCATGGCAGAGGGGGGTGCAAAGAACGTGGCACGACGCGACGGAATGGGCACAACTCTGCTCTCAGCTGTAGAAGTGATAGGAAGGATTCCTGACGCTTACTTCCAGGCGATCGGCAGCGGTACAGGAACTATTGCCGCATGGGAGAATAACCTCAGACTTATCGAGGACGGCCGCTGGGGAACCAATAAGATGCGTCTGTATCCGTCTCAGAATGCTCCATTCACCATCATGTACGACTCATGGAAACAGCATTCTAGAGCATTGGTGGAAATGACTGCAGATCAGGCACGTGCTGCAGCGGCAGAGATCGATGCAAAGGTATTGTCAAACAGAAAACCGCCATACTCTCTTGCAGGAGGCCTCTTCGATGCAATGGAAGACGCCGGAGGTGACATATTCAAGGTAGAAAACTCTGAACTTCACCACTGGAAGCAGAAATTCCTCGAACTAGAAGGTATTGATATTCACAATGCAGCAGCAGTAGCAGTAGCATCGCTTGCTCAGGCTGTCGAGACTGGTGCAGTAGGTAAGGATGAGGTCATAATGCTCAACATCACAGGCGGTGGCGAAGAACTTGCCAAGTCAACTCAGGAGGTGACTTATGCCAGACCACACCTTGTACTCGACCCAGCATTATCTGCAGAAGAAATTGTTGCTGAAGTACTTAAGCTATATCATCAGAACTGATGATTCAGATGAATCAAGCAATAAAAAAGCAGAGTCACGACGACTCTGCTTTTTTAGTATAGCATAATTGATGCTCTCTTTATAGAACCATATTGCCTGTTGCCTTCTCCTCTGCAAGTCTCTCCTTTGCAAGAACAGGATTGGCATAAATCCCGAGGAATACTTCACGGAGTTCATCCCTGTTCAGTCCAGGTTCTACTGTTCCCAGCTGATGCTCCATATATGCAACAAACTTTTCCTTATCCTCTGTCTGATACTCGGATGAGTATTTATCAGTGCTGTTCAATATATCAAATGCGACGTAATTGTTCTTCCAAAGCTTATAACCCTCTACTACGCGCAAGTCAACTGCATGTCTGATAAGCTGATATCGATCGTTCTTGTCGCACTTTGCAGCCTCAGCAATCTCCTCGGATGTAAGCGGAGTTCCGATGTTGAGGTGGATGTTTCCTTTCTGCTGCATTATGCCCACCATGATGCTGTTAAGGTCCTCGCCCTCAGCCTTTACATACTTCTGAGTACGCGATATCACAATCTCACGTGCCTTAAGGATGTCGCACGGCTCGAACTCATATGAAATGCTCATCGGAATGATATTGAGCTCCTCAAAGTTCTGCTGGAAATCGCCCTGGCCGCTCATATCAAGCATCTTGAGCAGACCCTGTTCGGTCATGTCATATCCGTTCTTTGTACGTCCCTGTCTCTGGGCAAGCCAGATGGAGCGTCTGTTATGCGTAATGTTAAGACGGATATACTTGGAAAGCATCTGTGATGAAAGGTACAGCTCTCTGGCTGAGACTCCTCTGATCACCTTGATCATTCTGTTTGAACGTATAAGGTACTCGATCGCCTTATTTGTAATCAGATTGTCACCTACCGCAATTTCAGTAAGCGGCATGCGGTTATCATAAAGGATGATCTGGGTTATCGCAGGATCAAGTATGATATCCCTGTGGTTTGACAATGCAAGAAATGCCTTCTCAGGATCGATGTTTGAAATTCCGTCATATGAGAAGTTCTTTGCAGTATGATCAAGCACCCAACGGACGAATTTGCTCATCACAATCTCCTGGAACTGATCGACTGTCTTTATCTGCTTCAATATATTCTTGAGAAAATCAGGAGACTCCTCAGGAAAGAAATGCTGCGACGCAATTCCAACCGCCGGATAATCAGCCAACTTACTCAGGGCCTCTGCAGCCTCCTCATCTGTATAAGGACTGATGCTCTCGAATTCTGATAAATCTAACATAATCTCCAAATGGTTTTAGTACAATACGCAAATATACATAAATAATACATATTTTCAAATTACTTCGACCTTTTGAACAACACTGAACTATCCCCGTAACTAAGGAAGCGGAAGTCATGAGACAAAGCAAAGTCATAGATATTGTGCCAGTCACCGTCAACAAATGCCGAAATCAGCAGGAGGAGGGTACTCTGCGGCTGATGGAAATTAGTCACGAGAATATCGACAATACGGAACCTGTATCCCGGAACAATGATTATCCTGGTTCCCAGCTGGATAGTGGTCATGGAATGGTCACGCAGATAGTCGATAAGCGCATCCAGGGCCTGTTCAGCAGTATACTCATACTCACGGCTGTACGGATCCCATTGGGAAACATCAGCAGGAAGACCGTTTTCGATGCATCCGACACCTATATAGTAAAGGGACTCAAGCGTTCTTACAGATGTGGTACCGACCGCAATGACTCTGCCTAGGTTCTTTCTGAGACTTTCCAGAAAGTCCAGAGTTACAACAAATGGCTCCCTATGCATTGTATGTTCAGAGACAAGAGAGCTTTTTACCGGGAGGAATGTACCGGCACCAACATGAAGACATACAGTCTTGATCTCTATATTTCGTTCTCTCAAGGAATTGAGGACAGACTCTGTGAAATGCAGACCGGCTGTAGGAGCCGCAACGGACCCCCTGTATCTGGCATACAGGGTCTGATATCGTTCAAGATCAATATCTTCCGTATCCCTGTTAAGATATGGCGGGATAGGAATGTTGCCACAGACTTCAAGAACCTTAGAAAATGGAGATCCGTCGCTCCATGAAAACTCGACAATCGAAGTTTCGCCCTCACGTTCAATCAGATCGGCCTTCAGCCCCAAAACTTCAATGGAAGCGTCAGCTGCCGGATTATACAGATGCAAGGTATCATTCTTCCACCTCTTGACATTACCCACTATGCACTTCCACCGGCATCTGTCCGTAACTGCAAACATGGAGACATATTCCTCAGGGAGAACAGGCTCAAGACAGAATATCTCTATATGAGCTCCTGTCTCACGTTGAAAATGAAGTCTGGCAGGAACGACCTTAGTGTCGTTAAATACCATAATATGTCCCTCTGGGAGAATACTAGAGATATCCTTGAAAGTGTTTTCAGTTACAATGCCATCCTTATAGCAAAGCAGTTTTGATAGATCTCTTTCAGGTAGGGGATATTTAGCTATCCTATCGTCTGGAAGGGGATAATTATAGTCTTCAATATGTATTTCAGGTATCATTCTGAGAATCGATTATTTCTGGTAAATCTGTTACGGCTACAAAAATACACAATTCTGAGAAAGAGAGTAAATTTATTTTCGTTTCGTCTTCGTTCACAGTTGTAAATAACAAAAGTTAATAACAATTGTAATAACATTTGTAAATTATGTAAATTTTTAGCCTTTTGTCTGGTCTCTTGTGGTCTACATTTGTAACGTTAAAAATTGTAATATAAATTTTTCTTATATGTGATTTTGTATATTACTTAATCTATTGATAATCAGTAGATTTATGCGCAATTATATAAAGTTATGTGACATGTCAATTAAGTAATATGGTTATTTTCTGGCCCGATTATGCCTAAATATCGCCATTTTAACGCATTTTAGTATCTCTATTACGCTAATACTCTGCCGTTTATATAAGTTTAATTGTATTTATACTATAACTAAATCCACGCCCGTCTCTACCCTACCCGTTACATCTGTTACTCATAAAATCAGTTGCATGTTACAGATATTATTATTACTTTTGTAACATCAAGCATTACAATTATGAACACTAGACTAAAGCAGTTTCTTGCAGCTGAAAATATCTCCCAATCACAGTTTGCTGACACTATCAGGGTCGTTCGCGCAAGCGTGTCACACGTATTGTCTGGCAGAAACAATCCGAGCTATGAATTCATAAAGGCAATAATGAGCTACTACCCTAACCTGAATATGGAATGGCTCATGCTTGGAAAAGGTAAAATGTATAAGGAACAGTCCGAAGGTCAGCCCAAAGCTCAGACTCCGGCTCCCCTTCCTGAATCAGATCTGCTTTTCGGGGATTATTATGATGACCTGGAAATAACCTCTCCAGAAGAGGAAAAAGTCGTCCCATTCCCTGAACCGGAGGTAAAAAATCCACCCACGACCAATATCAATACTTTAAATAATACAATACAAACTATTGTAAAACAGCGTAATGTATCTAAAATAATAATATTATTTGATGATGGTACATTTCAGGAGATGTAAGCAAAAATAACTTCTATAGAGCGCACTGCACCTGCAGTGCGTTTTTTTTAGTATCTTTGTGAGTTATTACTTAAATGGCACATTTGAGGTATGTATAAGTTTTTTCTAAAGCCGATTCTTTTCTGTTTCAACCCGGAGACAGCTCATAACATCTTGTTCTCTCTCCTGAGGTTTCTCAGACACGTCCCATTTGCAAGGGCAGTCATCAGACTTCTGTATAAGCGTAAATCTCCTAAGCTCGAGAAGGAAGTATTCGGAATAACATTCCCGAATCCTGTTGGTCTGGCAGGTGGACTGGACAAGAACGGTGAATTCTATAATGACATGGCTAATTTCGGCTTCGGTTTCGTCGAAATAGGCTCCCTCACTCCCCGTCCACAGGACGGAAATCCTAAACCAAGATGTTTCAGGGTGCCTTCTGACAAGGCGATCATCAACCGTTTCGGAATAAACAACAAAGGAGTCAGAAATGCCGTAGAGCACCTCAAGAAGGTGCGTCCGAACGTAATAGTTGCAGCAAATATATCCAAGAATTCCACCAGCATAAACGAGGATGCTGCCAAGGATTATGAAACCTCATTCGGACTTCTATATGACTTTGTAGATATGTTCGTTGTGAACGTATCATGTCCTAACGTTGTGGGACTCACCTCTTTACAGGATATTTCATTCCTCTCGGATATCGTTGACAGACTTTTGAATCTGAGGATGTACTACGACACATACAGGCCGATTCTCCTGAAGGTGTCACCTGACCTTTCCCACGAACAGCTGGATGATATCATAGACTACTGCATGCGCTCCGGAATAGACGGTATCGTGGCAGGAAACACTACCAGAAGTCGTGAGGGCCTTACAATCGATCCTAAAAAGATTGAAAAGATCGGAAACGGAGGACTCTCAGGCGCTCCAGTGCATGCCAAGAACGTCGCTCTCGTAAAGTATATCCATGAAAAGTCAGGCGGAAAGCTCCCTATCATAGGCGTAGGAGGCATCATGTCACCAAAAGATGCCCAGGATATGATAGATGCCGGTGCTTCTCTGGTTGAAATCTACTCTGGATTCATCTACGAAGGTCCTGCGCTGATAAAGAAGATCATAAAACATTTTGAAAAACATGACTAAGGCATCTATCTGCACCATAGGAGACGAGATACTGATCGGACAGATCGTAGATACCAATTCGTCTGGCATCTCACGCAGACTTGGAGCCGCAGGTATAAGGGTTACAAGAATGCTTTCCATTGGAGATGAGCATGATACGATAATCGAAGCTCTGGAAAACGAACTCTCTGAGAACGATATCGTGATCGTGACCGGAGGACTTGGCCCCACTAAGGACGATATTACAAAGAAAGCTCTTGCTGAACTGTCCGGCTCAAAAGCATTCAAGACAGATCCTACTCAGTTGGATATAATTCATAAAATACTGAGTTCCAGAGGATTGGACCTTCTTGAAATCAATCTTGCACAGGCCTCTGTACCTGATACATGTGAAGTGATTCCAAACAGATTGGGCACAGCACCGATAATGGTATTCCGCTTCCCGGAAGAAAGGTTCGGACATAAGGCAACCCTTTATTCATTGCCTGGAGTGCCATTTGAGGCAATGGGCGCATTGGACGACATAATGTCAGATATAAAGGTAAATTACTCTATATCAGATATTTATCATAAAACTGTCATGACATTCGGAATCGCAGAATCAGCACTTTCCGAACTGATTGCTCCTTGGGAAGACGCTCTCCCTGAAGATATGCATCTGGCATATCTCCCAAATGCGCTCACAGGAGTCCGTTTAAGGCTTTCAATATATGGAGGGGTACATAGCGAGGAAGAAGAAAGGATAGAGGCTGAAATCGCCAAATTAAGGCATATTCTAGGCGATCTGATGTATTCTGACAGAGATGATACATTGCAGGAGTGCATCGGACGTCTGCTTGCAGCAAACGGGAAGACTGTCAGTGCAGCAGAATCATGCACAGGAGGCACGATTGCAGCTTTGTTCACTTCTGTTCCAGGCTCATCAGAGTATTTCCTCGGATCCGTGACATCATATGCGAACAGCGTGAAGACCGGTGTTCTTGGAGTGCCTGAGGAAACAATAGCAGGACACGGAGCTGTAAGCAGTGAATGCGTTGCAGCCATGGCTGAAGGAGTAAGGAAACTGACCGGTAGCGACTTCTCGGTGGCGACTTCAGGAATAGCAGGTCCCGGAGGAGGAAGTGAAGAGAAACCGGTAGGAACAGTTTGGATCGGAGTGAGTTCACAGATGGGAACAGAGACGTATAAACTAGTGCTCAAAGGCGACAGAAAACGCAATATCGAGCGGTTTGCAGCGAATGCCCTGAACATTTTACGATTAAAACTTGTAAACGAGATAAATAACTAAAAATCAAACTATAAAACATTTTTGTTTAAGGTAGAAACATTTTTGTTTCATAAACAACGGTAAACTATAAGCAGTTATTATAATAAGACACAAATAGTTAATATTCAGTTAATTACACACTAAAGAGCACAATATGAGTCCACATCACAGCAGATACGAGAAAAAGAAGAAAAGAATCAGACTTAACGGTATATTCTATGCCATTCTTTCGTCTGCTTCCTTTGGATTTTCTCCCCTCTTCAGCCTCGGACTGATCACTGCCGGACTCTCAAATTTTGATGTGCTCTCCTATCGTTGGGGCATTGCCGGAATCGTGCTGATGATATATGCAGCATGCAAGGGAAAGACACTCCGCATGAATTCATTCGATGAGTTCTGGAAGATCGTTCTGCTCAGTGCCCTTCGTGCAATAACCTCTGTTACACTGCTTATTGGTTATGCAAACATATCAAGCGGCATAGCATCTACGATTAACTTCATGTACCCGGTAATAGTCGCTTTGTGCATGATGTTCTTCTTCGGAGAGCACAAGTCGGTAGTTGATATTGTAGCGATTGCGGTATCGATCTTCGGAGTATACCTGCTCGCATCCGGAGACAGTCTTATTGTGGAAGGTGGAGACACCAGGCTTGGACTTGCCTGCTCATTGATATCCGCATTCAGCTTTGCTGCATACTATATCCTTATGAAGAAACTTAAGGCTGATAAGATAGAGGTGGTAAAGTTCACCACATGGGTCATGATGCTAAGCGCCGTCTATTTTATAATATGCGCCTTTGCCTTCGAAGGAAAGCTGACCATGGTTACAGACGGAAAAAGCTGGCTGTACATCCTTGGGCTGGGATTGTGGTCAACGATGATATCCAATTTTACCGGAGTGAAGGCAGTAAGGCGAATAGGCCCTACCCTAACCTCCATCCTAGGCGCACTTCAGCCTGTTACAGCAGTGATTCTTGGAGTCGTATTCCTGCATGAGCATCTGTATCTGAAGTCACTGATCGGAATAATCCTGATTCTTGCAGCGGTTACTGTCGTCGTGATGCACCAGAATACCAGAAAGCATGTATAAATATCAGTGCAGGACTCTGAAGAAGTTGCCTGAAGCGATCTTTTCAAGATCTGATTCCTTATAACCGCGCTGGCGTAATTCCTCAAATAGAACAGGCATCATCGAGATATTCTCAAGACCGGACGGTGCTACCTCGATCCCGTCAAAATCAGAACCGATTCCCACATGATCAATTCCTACCAGAGACACAACATGGTCAATATGGTCTGCAATGAGTCGGAATGACGGGCGTGGAAGAGCTGCCAAAGCATCCTGGACCTTATTCCAGGCAGCACGTCTTTCCGGATTGGACGGATCGGCAATGAATTCATTTTCAATCCTTTCGCCAGCAGGCATGATGCCTGAATCCTCCAGAACTTTCCTGAATCTGACATCCAGAAACAAAGGGTAGAAATTTATCTGTATGACTCCCCCTGCCTCGGCCAATGTACGGATCATATGATCAGTCATGTTGCGAGGATGGTCCGACAATGCCCTGCAGCACGAATGCGTAGCCACTACAGGATAGTACGAAGCCTCCAGTACATCATAAAATGCAGCATCAGATATATGTGACACATCCACAAGCATTCCCAACCTGTTCATCATTCTGATTACATTCTTACCGAAAGGGCTGAGTCCCTTCCAGCGCTTACCCTCCGCACAGGAATCACAGATCTGATTGTCTTTGGAGTGACATAAGGTAATATAACGCACTCCGGCATCATAAAACGCCTCGATTCTTTCTAAGGAATTTCCTAAAGCGGCACCATTTTCCAATCCGAGAAATACCGAAAACAGCCCTTGCTCCTTATTTGCATAAGCGTCTGACCTGCATGTTGCAAGCCTTGCCTTGTCGCTATGGAACTTCAGTACACGATTGACTCCGGAAAGCAGTCTGGATGCATATAGATATGATTCCGTTTCAGAGAGTGATGCCGGAGTATAGAGGGCAAAAAAAGCCCCGTCGACTCCCCCTTTCCTAAGTTTAGGGAAGTCAACGTGGGCATGATGATTATCCACTGCCAGATCCCTCAGACGAAGGATCTGAGACGGTGTATCACAGTGAGAATCAAGTAGAAACATTATTTTCTCTTAGGATCGTCCGCTGTAATCAATGTTGAATTTACGATTCTTTCAACAATAATCGAAGGAGTCCTCTTGAAGGTAAGCATCGATCCGCCGGTAAGGTTGACCTTGAGCTTGTCCACCACATTTACGTGGCATTTCGAAGAACCAGTCAGAGTAACCACGCCTTCGTTTGCTTCAAGAAGCTCAACATCTGTACGAGTAAGGTTAGCAGCATTGATGGTAACCAGAGATGCGGTTCCGGAAACATGTGACTCCGCACCGGATTCTGCATCTATCTCGATATCCTTGACCGTTGCCTTCATATCTACAAGAGAAGATCCGCCGAGCTCCAGAAAAGCATTTCCCCCGTTCTGAGTGAGAGATACATTTGCAGTATTTGAAGCAGTAAGGTAAAGTTTGCTGGCCACGTCTACTTTTGCAGTTACCTGGGCACCCTTGGAAGCATCGATCTCACAAGTCTCACATGCCAGACTCAACTGCTGGACTTTAGCATTGCCTGATGCAGTCAAAGTAAAGTTATCAGTCGTAAAGTCATCACAACGGGTAAGTATAACCTTATCACTGAGTACCAATGAATTGAAAGAAGGCATATAAACCTCTGCTTCAAGAACTGGTTCAGCTGCTCCCTTCTGTCTGAGCTGCTTCTTCAGGTCTGAAGAATATCCTTTTTCATCCAATATCAGATAGAGGGTACCGTTCTTTTCATACGCCTGAACATGAGCTGCAATTCTTTCGTCAGTAGTTATACGTACTGAGAATCTGTCTGAATGAAACAGTTTGAGGATGAATTTGTCCTCTACCTTTACAGTATGAAATTTTTCAAACTGTTTTTCAATTACCTTCTGCGGCTGTGCAAGCGCAGTAATGCCTGCAAACAGAATTGCCGCAATAAAAAGAACCGACTTTTTCATACGCATATAATTTAAGTTTATTTTCCAAGTCTCTGTCTTACAGCCTCATACATAAGCACTGCAGATGCAACAGATACATTCAGTGAAGTGATTTCACCTGCCATCGGGATTGCTGCCTTATCGTCTGCAAGATCAAGCATAGCCTGAGATATGCCCTTTCCCTCAGATCCCATGATGATGGCACAAGGACCGGTCATATCCACGTCATATATGAGATTATCTGTCTTCTCAGTAGCTGCAATGAGGCGGAATCCGCTCTGTTTCAGATAGTAAGCAGCAACGCGCAGATTAGAAACCTTGCATGTATCCATCCTCATCAGAGCGCCTGCAGACGCCTTGACCGCATCAGCGTTGATCGCGGCACCTCCCTTTGCAGGAACGATGATTCCCTGACCACCTGCACATTCAAGGCTTCTTGCAATGGCGCCAAGATTTCTTACGTCGCTTACCCCGTCCAGAATTACCAAGAGAGGGTTCTCACTGAGTCCGAGCGCATTATTCACCAACTGCTCGATATCTACATAATCAATCTGAGAGATATATGCCAGCACACCCTGGTGAGAGCCTCTCACAGCCTTGTTCAATCTCTCCCCAGGCACGAACTGAAACGGTATCTCGTTGATTTTCAAGAGTTCCATCAGCTCTCTGAACTGAGTTCCCTCAAGTCCCTGCTTGAGAAGCACCTTATCGAACTTCTTACCCGCCTTGACTGCCTCCAGCACCGGATGCATGCCAAACAGATATTGCATTTTCTTCTCTTCCATATATTAAGATTCTAATTTTTCATTAAGTTCCGACCACTCTTCCATCTTGTAGTCAAGCTCACGCTTATTCTCCAGATAGGCTCTGGTAAGTTCGATCACATCATCATCAGGCCCCGGACTCATAAGCACGGCCTCTATCTCCGCCATCTTATTCTCATACTCCTCTATCTTCTTCTCCAAGAAAGAAATACGGTTCTTTATCTTCTTTTCTTCTTTAGATACAAATTTCTTTGCCTGATACTCCTGCTTTGCCTCTTCCTTCTTCTGGATGACCTCAGCAGGCTTCTCTTCTGCAACTGGCTTGTAATGCCTTTCCAGCTCACTTAAAGTCTCAAGTTTCCTCCTCTCCAGGAATTCCTGAACACCTCCCAGATGCTCCTTGACATGACCATCTCTGAACTCATATAGCTTATCGACAAGTCCGTCTAGGAAATCTCTGTCATGGGAAACGATGATCAGCGTACCGTCATAGGCCTTAAGTGCCTGTTTAAGAATATCTTTCGAACGGATATCCATATGGTTGGTAGGCTCGTCAAGGGCTAGCAGGTTATATGGCTTCAGCATCAGCTTGGCCATCGCCAATCGCGCTCTCTCACCTCCACTCAACACTGCCACCTTCTTATCGATATCTTCTCCTTTGAAGAGGAAGGCTCCCAGAATATCACGAAGCTTAAGACGGATATCACCTACCGCAATACGATCAAGCGTACCGAACACCGTATCCTCCTTATCCAGTATATCTTCCTGATTCTGAGCGTAATATCCTATGTTGACATTGTATCCGACCCTGGATTCGCCAGCCATAGGATCAAGTTCACGCATGATCACCCTCATCAATGTTGTCTTACCTTCTCCGTTTCTTCCGACAAGGGCCACCTTCTCACCTCTCCTTACCTCAATATCAGCGTCAGAAAAAACCACCTTCTCACCATATCCGACCTTCATCCCGGTAGACTTGTACGCTATATCACCGGAACGAGGAGCCGGAGGGAATTTTACGCTTAGAGCAGACCTGTCCTCGATATCAACCTCAATCCTTTCGAGTTTCTCGAGCTGTTTCACACGTGACTGAACCTGATTGGACTTTGTCGGCTTGTACCTGAACTTCTCAATGAACTCTTCTGTCTTCTCAATCATTCGCTGCTGATTCTCGAATGCAGCACGCTGCTGCTCAAGACGTTCCTTCCTGAGTTCCAGGTATTTGCTATATGGAACCTTATAATCATGTATCCTTCCTACCATTATTTCAACGGTACGGTTGGTAACGTTATCCAGGAATTTACGGTCATGAGATATAAGCACAAGCGACCCTTTATATTCCTTGAGGTAGCCCTCAAGCCACTCAATCGATTCTATATCAAGATGGTTGGTAGGCTCGTCAAGCAGGAGAACATCAGGCTTGGAAAGAAGAATCTTGGCCAGTTCTATACGCATGTTCCAGCCCTGGCTGAAGGTCTCTGTCGGACGTGAGAGTTCTTCAAAACGGAAACCCAGGCCAAGAAGAGTGCGTTCTGCCATAACCTGAGGATTATCAGAACGAGTATATGAAATCCTGTCATTGACCTCGTTCATTCTGATTATAAGGTCCTGATACTCTTTGGATTCGTAGTCAGTCCTTTCTGCCAGTTCGAGTGTTATGCGCTCCAGTTCGGCCTCCATGGCGAACATATCTGCAAAAGCAGTCATTGCTTCGTCAATGACGCTTCTGCCACGGTGATGTTCCATAATCTGTGGCAGATAACCTATCTTCAGGCCTCCAGGCACAGCCACCTTGCCGCTTGTAGGGCTTTGAAGGCCACATATAAGCTTGAGTATGGTAGACTTGCCGGCACCATTCTTTCCCACAAGACCGATCTTATCACTCTCGCTGATATGAAAATTGATTTCATTCAGCAAGGTGAACCCTCCATAGGCAACTGTCAGATTATTTATAGATATCATAATTTGTTAAGCATCAACTAATTCCGGATCTTCCTTACGGCAGATCAGCACACTGGCTTCATATAATAGATATAATGGTACAGCAACCATGAACAGTGAGAACGGATCTCCCGAAGGAGTAATTGCAGCAGCCAATATCACAATGACCAATACGGCATGTCTGCGATATTTCTTCATTGTTTCCCTTTTAAGAAGTCCCAAAGCAGACAGCAGGGCTACCAAAATCGGAAACTCGAACACAAGTCCGAATGTCAGGCACATGGATGTCAGAAGCGAAATATACGATGTCAGCGTAAATTCATTCGGCACATCAGCGCTCACCTGATAATTGACGAAAAAGTTCAGCATTATCGGGAAAACCAGGAAATATCCGATGGCAAGGCCCAGATAAAACAGTAATGACGCAGAAGAGAAAGCTCTCCTCATCTTCTTTTTCTCATTGTCATAGAGAGCAGGCGAAATAAATCGCCATACTTCAAAAATCAGGTATGGGAACGTAATGACCAGAGCACAGGTAAATGAGGTCTTCATATGAACCATGAACTGAGCTGTCACTTCAATATTTTTCAGTGACAGTTCAAAGTCCACCCCGAGCAGCTTATATAAAAAGTACTCGCTGCCAGCTGGAGCCAGGATCACATTACCGAAAAGGAATTCCTTACATACAAACAGGCCCACAGTGACGGTAACCACTACCGCCGCAATGCGGATAAGGCTGCTGCGCAAGTCATCCAGGTGATCCCAAAATGTCATTTCACCTGTGTTAGCTGACATATTTACGCAAGGACTTATTTAAGATCCTTCTTGATCTCGTCTATATCGTCTTCAACTCCCTTGACTCCTTCCTTGAAGTTCTTGACACCTTTGCCAAGCCCCTTCATCAGTTCAGGAATCTTCTTGCCTCCGAAAAGAAGAAGAACCACAAGTCCGATAATAACCCAATCCCATCCACGGATTCCTCCGAGGAACAAAGGGAGAACATTTAACAATGACATCATACTATATATATTGTTCAAAAAGTTTAACTAACATCTCCGGACATCGCACCGGTCTTCTGGTCATCGCATCTATGAATCCGAGCGTCACACTACCCAGACAGACAAGTTCTCCGGCAGGATTGTATATCTCATTCCTGATGACAAGCTTGGCACGTGGAACCTCATTGACCATAGTGACAACCTTGAGAGTATCGCCCAATCTGGCCGGCACCTTGTACTTAGCCTCCACCGACACGACCGGAAGCATCACTCCCGCCTCTTCAATCTTCTCGATCGGCAGGCCGACCTCCTTCAGAAGAGCAGTCCTTCCACACTCGAAATATCTCACATAATTGGAGTGGTGAACGATGCCCATCTGGTCGGTTTCATAGTACCTGACATCCAAAAACAGCTCAGATTTCATCATAACAAAAATGTTATCAGCATAAACAACTTTGTTTTATTAATTGTTTTTCAGAGCCTTAAGCGATGTGGTAATACTTTCTATCTTGGAAAGCGAATCAGCCTCTTTTTTGCGCTCGACAGCCACAACTGCCTCCGGTGCATTGGCTACAAAGCGCTCATTTGAAAGCTTTTTACGGACACTGTCAAGGAATTTCTGCTGGTAAGCAAGCTCTGCTTCAAGCTTCGCCACCTCTTCCTCGACGTTGATAAGACCAGTGAGGGGAACAAACATTTCAACAGTCCTTACCATGAATCGCTGAGCAGCTGACATATCCTCTTCTGCCTGTCCGACAGTCACGTTAGCAAGCTTCATCACAACAGGAAGAACCTCTGCAGGGAAATCTCCCTTTATCTTGAGGTCAAGCGCCTCGCGAGGAGAAAGGTTCTTGCTCTGACGGATGTTACGCACGCCTGCAACAGCCTCTGTAGCCATTTCAAATGCCGCGATGAACTCTGAATCATATGGTTTTGCCTGAGGATAGCGCTGATTCATGATGGTCTCCCCTTCCTTGCGTTCTGCCATGTTCTGCCAGAGTTCCTCTGTGATGAACGGCATGATAGGATGGATCATCTTAAGGAGTGCATCAAAGAATCCGATGGTTGCGTCATATGTAACCTTGTCTATTCCAGCACCATAAGCAGGCTTCACAGCCTCAAGGTACCATGCGCAGAAATCGTCCCAGAAGAACTTGTAGATGGTCATCAGAGCATCCGAGATACGGAACTTCGAGAAATGGTCATTCACAGTCTCAACCACCTGGCTCAGCTTGTTCTCAAACCACTTCACAGCTACGGCTGAAGCCTCCGGCTGCTGTGCTGCAGCATCTACAGTCCATCCTGTGACAAGGCGGAAGGCATTCCATACCTTATTATTAAAGTTACGTCCCTGCTCGATCTGCGATTCATCATAGAGGATATCGTTTCCTGCAGGGCTGCAAAGGAGCATACCGAGGCGGACTGCATCAGCACCATATTTATCAATAAGGTCAAGCGGGCCAGGCGAGTTTCCGAGAGTCTTGGACATCTTGCGTCCAAGCTTGTCACGGACGATACCTGTAAGGTATACGTTGCGGAATGGCACATCGTTCATGAACTCGTTTCCTGCCATGATCATACGTGCTACCCAGAAGAACAGGATGTCCGGACCTGTAACAAGGTCATTTGTAGGATAATAGTATGCAAGATCCTTGTTAGGCTCTGCCTCAGGATGTCCGGCCTTGTTGGTGTCGAACACTGAAATAGGCCACAGCCATGATGAGAACCATGTATCGAGAACGTCCTCATCCTGTTTCAGGTCAGCTGCAACAAGCGACGCATCGATCTTCTGCGCAGCCTCCAGAGCCTTCTCAGGAGTTTCAGCTACAACTACCTGTCCATCAGGAAGATAATATGCAGGAATACGCTGTCCCCACCAGAGCTGACGTGAGATGCACCAGTCGCGTACATTCTCCATCCAGTGGCGGTATGTATTGCGATATTTGTCCGGAATGAGCTTTACTGCACCACTCTCGACAGACTCGAGAGCATCCTTTGCAAGAGCCTCCATCTTGAGGAACCACTGCATCGAGAGCCTTGGCTCAATCACTGCGTTTGTCCTCTCTGAATATCCTACAGGAGATGTGTAGTCCTCCATCTTCTCGAGGTTTCCAGCCTCCTGGAGCATTGCCACTATCTTCTTTCTTGCATCGAAACGGTCCTCCCCTACAAGGATCTGAGCCTTCTCGTTAAGACGGCCATGATCGTCGATGATATCAAGAACCGGAAGATTATGACGCATTCCGATCTCATAGTCGTTTACGTCGTGAGCAGGAGTCACCTTGAGACATCCTGTACCGAAATCCATTGCCACATAGCTGTCCTCGATGATAGGAATCTCCTTGTTGATCAATGGGATAAGCACCTTCTTGCCCTTGAGCCAGTGATAGCGCTCGTCTGCAGGGTTCACGCACACTGCAGCATCCGCCATGATGGTCTCAGGACGGGTTGTAGCGATGATGATATATTTATCCGTAGGATTTCCGTTGCCGTCAGAGATGAAATATCTCATATGGTAGAACTTGCTGACAGTATCCTTGTGGATCACTTCCTCGTCACTTACAGCTGTAAGTCCTACAGGATCCCAGTTCACCATACGGACTCCTCTGTAGATATATCCCTTGTTGTAGAAATATACGAATGTGCTGATTACAGCATCGCTGAGATCAGGATCCATAGTGAACTTTGTCCTGTCCCAGTCGCATGATGCCCCGAGCTTGCGGAGCTGGCTGAGAATGATGCCACCATGTTTCTCCTTCCACTCCCATGCATGCTCAAGGAACTGCTCACGGGTAAGGTCTTCTTTCTTTATTCCCTCAGCAGCAAGCTTCTGCACCACCTTGTTTTCAGTAGCGATTGAAGCATGGTCAGTACCTGGCACCCAACATGCGTTCTTGCCGTCCATTCTTGCCTTACGTACAAGTACGTCATTCAACGTATTGTTGAGAACATGTCCCATATGAAGAATACCGGTCACATTTGGTGGCGGGATCACGATTGTATAAGGTTCCCTTTCGTCAGGTTCTGAATGAAAAAACTTGTTCTTGAGCCAATAGGCATACCATTTATCCTCCGTCAAGGCAGGATCATACTTTGCTGGCAGTTCCATAAATCTGTATCTTTTTTTTATTCAATTAATCAATTTTCAGATGTCTCGACTTCGCTCGACATGACAGTGATAAAACAATTGCACGATATCATGCACACATTAGCGCACAATATCGTACAAAGATAACAAATTATTTTGAATTATGCCCTCAGTTTAAGGCCAGCAAATATAGTATCAGGTTTGAAGGCAAAAACAGACGCCATTTCTCCGGCCATACAGAATCCGCACTTGTCACAAGTCTCGGTTCCGTCACCGATGCAAAGTCCCCTCTTTCCGTCGGGATAGATGAAGTTGGTCACCCAGCATCTTCTCTTGAACTGATTGGTCTTCATCAGTTTAAGACCAGACTTGGAGTTCATGATAGGATAACCTTTCTTCTTGTATTCGAGGACCTTATCGATGATCTCGGCGCGTTTGTCCATGTCCAGGGCAAGATATTCAGTACCCTCGAATGGAGTATGGAAGTTTATCGAGATCTGCTCGATGGCAGGATTATTCTTTGCGTACTCGATCGTATCCTCGACTGCAGTGTAGTTCAGCGTATTCACTACCATATTGACACTCAAGTGCTTATGGCCACACTCGGCGATATTCTTCTCAAGTTTTGCGAATGTACCCTTTCCACGCACCTCCTCATGATATGAACCCGCACCGTCAAGGCTCACCCATATCGAATCCGCCTTGCTTCCTGCGAAAGGCAGCTGCGCATTAGTGGTTATCGTGCATGAGAAGAAGCCGATCTCCTTTGCCAGATCAATGAGGTCATTGATGCGCTTGTCGCCGTCCTTCCAGATGGTAACCTCGCCACCTTCGAAGTCCACGAATCGGGAACCGAGGTCATATGAATACTGCAGATGCTCGCGCACCTGCTCATAGGTCATATTGTGAGGGTTCTTGAGTTCATACACGCTGCAGTGCTTGCACCTGAGGTTGCAGATGTCGGATATGAACAGAACGGTCTGGAGCG
>JAZQEN010000050.1:0-7031 GCA_045539015.1 Candidatus Cryptobacteroides sp. | reverse complement strand
CAGCGACTTTTTCGCCAAATAAATTAAAACGCAGACTAGTTACGTCACACTAGAATATCATTATATATATTATAATATATACTAGTATACCATATACGTAACCAGACTGTATGTGCGCTAACGGAGCAGTTCCTTTATCCTAGCTACCAGGCCCTCATCCGCCGGCAACCATCTGACAGAGTGCAGGTCTTCGGGAGTGAGCCAGGCCGCGGCCTCGTGCTCGTTAAGATGCATAGACTCGGAAAGAAGCGTGCAGACGAAGCAGTGCATTGTCAGATGAAAATCAGGATAGTCCCATTCAACCGTCTCCAGCAACTCTCCGACCTCGATTTCGGCATCAAGTTCCTCCCGGATTTCGCGTACAAGAGCTTCCTGCGGGCACTCCCCGGCCTCAATCTTTCCCCCAGGAAATTCCCACCAGCCCTGCCACTGGCCATATCCACGCTGTGTGGCGAAGACCTTGCCATCCTTGATTATTATCGCTGCTACTACTTCTATCGTCTTCATGTCATATCGAAAACAAGATGAACAAAGGTAGTGATATATCTCAAAATTCGCGATATTTGCAGCCGCAAACGCAATAATCAATGGCGAGTAGAGATTCCATTACCGGACATGCGGCGGCACTGATTGCCTACGCGATCTTCGGATTCAACATAATAGTATGCAAGGACCTGACGAGCGGACATCTGATCCCGCCGCTGGGCATATTTACATTAAGGTCTCTGATTGCGGGTGCATTGTTCTGGCTGGTATCTGCATTCCTTCCCAAAGAGAAGGTCGACCGCAAGGATTACATCCGGATCTTTGCAGCCTCATTGCTTGGATTCTTCACCTGTCAGGTGACCTTTCTGGTCGGAATCCCCTACATCACCCCGATGGACTGTTCCATCCTCACCGCCATGTCGCCGATATACACCATGGCCATTGCGGCACTCGTGATCAAGGAGCCGATAACATGGAAGAAGGCAGGAGGAGTCGCGATAAGTTTTGCAGGTATCATCTACCTGATAGTCAGCAGAGTAGCTACCCCGGGAGGCATAACTGAAAGCACGCCGTTCGGAATCTTCATGATCATCCTTAACAGCTTGAGCTTCTCGATGTATCTGGGAATCTTCAAGCCGCTCATAGCCAAGTACTCTGCAGTGACGTTCATGAAATGGATATTCCTCTTCTCGGCATGCGTGGCCACTCCGTTCTCGCTGAAAGGACTTATCAACGTCGAATGGGCAGCAATACCGTCAATCCAGTATGCCGAGCTGGCCTACCTTATCATATGCGCTACATTCATAACCTACTTCCTCATACCTGTGGCGCAGAGACGCATCAGACCGACTCTCGTCAGCATGTACAGCTATGTACAGCCTATCATCGCAATCGTGATCAGCATTGTCATCGGCACAGACATACTTACGTGGCAGAAGGTACTTGCAGCAGCGATGGTCTTCGGCGGCGTAATCATCGTCAGCTACAGCCGCAGCGCCAGCAAAAATTAGCTATATTTGTAGTCAAACCCGTCACCGCCATGAAGACAAGATTTATAAAATTCCTTGGCATAGCAATACTGACTCTCACCTATGCGTCCAACGCCGCCGCACAGAGCGACCTGAAGACATACGACATAGCCCAGGTCTATGAAGCCGTCGAGCTTGATTCCGGATCAAAATCCATCGACTCGTATGGGAACGTGGAGGATGCCAAGACTGTTCTGACTCCAACAAGATTCGAGGAGGGAAAATACAGCGTCGAACTTACCCGGGTAGATGACAATTTCTACAAAATTGAAGGCACATCCATGTATATCGAAACACGATATTGCTATGAATATGCCTATCGGGAAGATGCAATCCTTATACTGGATTCATACTACGGTTACACCAAAGGAGAAGTAGCGTTCCTGGAATAGCCATACCCGGACTGATATTTTCTTGAACTTAATTACACAGAATCTCTTATGAAAAAGTTCATTATAATGCTCCAGGAGGACTGGTGACATGTGTTATATATGGATAGACTCTGTCAATATATTTCATAAAAAAAAATCCGTCCCTTATAGAGACGGATTCTTTGTCATTCCCCGGCTAGTGCCTCAATGTTTCGGCTCTGGTCGACCCATATAAGTTTGGAAGTATCATAGCCACGGGACTCAGCCTCGTCCAGGACCATCTGGAGAAGATCAGGATCAGGAACAGGTGTGCGTGAAAGAATCCATAGATAATTATCCGACTTGCTGCCGACAAGGGATATCTGGTAATTTTCATCCACCATCATTACGTTGTAGTCGGAATAGAAAAAGAGAAAGAAGGACACCCTCAATGCACCCGGATTTCCTTCCGGATCCTTGTACTTGGCCTTGCCCTCGGCAATCTTGAATTTACCGTTTTTCCAGCCGGTATTCAACACAACAACCTTTCCGTCATCCTGCAGGATATACTCTGCCATGGTATTGTCCATGCCACGCTCGAAGCTATGGTCATAACGTGCGATTTCATACCATTCGCCCAGATAGCGTGAGAGGTCAAATTCTTCAACAGTGGAGTTGTCATAATCTTTTGTACATGCAGTCAGAGGTACAATTCCAGCGACGAGTGTCGCGCAAACCAGACGTTTCATAACACTAACGTTTTAATAATTAATCACGAACACGCCTAGACAAAAATGATTCCATACAAACGGCAGGGCTGGTCAAAATTGGATATGTCAACAACTTTACATATCTTTGAAGGAAACACAACTAATAACTGAACACACATGAAAAATTATTTTGACCTTAAAGGCCAGGTAGCTGTTGTGACAGGTGCATCTACAGGTCTCGGACTCCAGATGGCAAAGGCATTTGCAAGCCAGGGAGCAAATCTCGTACTTCTTGCACGTAGAATGAACCTCCTGGAGGAAAACGCAAAAGCTATCACTGAAGAATATGGAGTGGAAGTCCTTCCATTCGCATGCGACATCACTGACACCGAGAAGGTGAAGGCAGCAGTTGCAGCAACTATGGAAAGATTCGGACGCGTGGATATCCTCGTAAACAACGCAGGTACAGGCGCTGTAGGACCAGCTGAGGAAATCACAGACGAGCAGTTCAAGCATGAGATGAACATCGACCTCTTCGGTACTTTCATCTGTGCACGCGAGTTCGGAAAGGAGATGATCAAGGCTCAGTACGGACGTATCATAAATATCGCTTCGATGTACGGACTGGTTGGAAACCTTATCATAGGCAGTGCACCATACCATGCTGCAAAGGGAGGCGTAGTGAACTTCACGAGAGCACTCGCTGCTGAGTGGGGTAAATACGGAATCACTGTCAATTCCATCTGCCCTGGTTACTTCTACACAGACCTCACCACCGAGACTCTGGACAGCGACTTCTTCCAGGATATCGCAAAGCGCAGCATACCTATGGCACGCTACGGCCGTTCCGGCGAGCTCGACTCATGCGCCCTCTTCCTTGCATCCCCTGCAAGTACATATGTAACAGGCCAGAACATCGCGGTTGACGGAGGATATACTTGCGTATAAAGCCCGTCAGACATATAAAAATCAATCCCGCCATGGAGCATTAAATCCAAAGGCGGGATTTTTCGTATATCAGGACATCATCAGACCACCATCAGAATCAGCAATGCAGCCGGAAGATGACCGTCGAAAGTCAGGATGATATCATTATAGTTGGTATACTTCCCCCGATACATGTGCTTGCCGTCCCAGGTGTACAGGATATCATTGTAGTTGGTGTAGCGGCCCCGGTAAACATGCTTACCGTCCCAGGTATACAGGATGTCATTGTAGTTGGCATAGCGACCACGGTACAGATGGGTACCATCCCAGGTGTAGAGGATATCATTGTAGTTGGTGTACTTTCCCTGATATATGTGTTTGCCATCCCATGTACATATGATATCATTATAGTTTGAATAACGGCCCATATAAAGATGCTGGCCGTCCCATGTATAGAGGATGTCATTATAATTGGTATATCTGCCGGAATAGACATGGGAATCTCCTTCCCCGATCCCACCGGCATGATTCAGCCCTGCCACGAAAAGACAGACAGCTGCAAGCAATACTCTTAATTTCATATTTCGACTTTATTTTCTCAATGCATCTGCAGCCCAACGATAGTATTGGGCAGCCTTATCCTCAGCTTCGGCGGCATAGCGCAATTGCGTCCTGCTGTTATCAAACGCCCTTTCCGCATATTTCTGCTGGGTCCTTGCCCGATCCAGATCATTACGCTTCTTGTAATACTCCATCTCCCGAAGATAACCGGCAGCATCATTCAGATATGATTGCGCCTCACGCCTATGGCTGTCCGCCTTATTCTGACAGTATTCGGCTTCCCTCATATATCCTTCTGCCTTTCTCTTGGCATAATCATCCTGAGCGGATGCAGTCATCGATGCAATTATCACAAATGTGATCATCAATATGAACCTTTTCATAGCTTGCTCTGTTTAAAGTTCTTCAAAGTTACTGAATTTTCTGACTGTTCAAAATTCGAGAATGTGTGCCCGGTCGTCAAAACAGGCTACCACCAAGCACGGCTGCAGGCCTCCTGACGCAACCAGAGCTATGTCAGTGTGCTCGGTGGTCGACAAAAATGACCACCGAGCACATCTATGCATGATGATTTGGGAAATTCCCGCAAACTCCCTATCTTTATAGGTTGTAAAAAACATGACAAATAAATAACACAACTAGATATGGAAAGAATCATCGAATGCGTTCCTAATTTCAGTGAAGGACGCAACATGGAAGTCATCAATTCTATCGTGGCATCGATTGAGAAGGCTGGCGGAGTCAAGATTCTTGACGTGGATCCGGGCGAAGCTACAAACCGCACCGTGGTTACATTCGTGGGAAGCCCTGAGGCTGTCCTTGAGGCTGCATTCCAGGGTGTGAAGCGTGCCGGCGAACTCATCGACATGCGACACCATCATGGTGCCCATCCACGTTCCGGTGCTACCGATGTGCTTCCTCTCATTCCTATTTCCGGTATTACACTTCAAGAATGCGCTGAACTGGCTAGAAAGCTGGCTGAGCGCATTTTTAGCGAACTGGAGATTCCGTGCTACTGCTACGAGGCAGCCGCCCGGAAGCCTGAGCGCAAGAACCTTGCGGTATGCCGTGCCGGCGAATATGAGGCTCTTCCGGAGAAGATGGGAGACCCTGACCGTCAGCCGGATTTCGGACCGGGCTCATACACGGAGCGGGCGGCACAGGCGGGCGCGACCAACGTGGGAGCGCGTGATTTCCTCATCGCTGTCAACTATAATTTGAACACGACATCGACCCGCCGCGCGAACGCGATAGCGTTCGACGTGCGCGAGAAGGGTCGTCCGAAGAGAGAGGGCAACCCGATCACAGGAAAGATCGTGAAGGATGAGAACGGCAAGACGGTGATGATTCCTGGTACCCTCAAGGGTTGCAAGGCCATCGGATGGTATATCGACGAATATGGCATCGCACAGGTGTCAATGAACATAACAGATATCAACACCACTCCTCTGCACGTCGCGTTTGACGAGGTGTGCAGGGCGGCGGCGGCACGCGGTCTCCGCGTGACCGGAACGGAGATCGTAGGTCTCGTTCCTAAGCGTACGCTTATCGAGGCCGGCCGCTATTTCCTCGAGAAGCAGCAGCGCTCGACCGGCATCGCCGAGGAGGAGATCATGAAGATTGCCGTGAAGTCAATGGGCCTTGACGACCTCAAGCCGTTCAACCCTGCCGAGAAGGTAATCGAGTATCTGATCGAGGACGAGGCTGAGGCAGCAGCGCGAGAAAGACTCGTGCGCATGACCTGCAAGGGCTTTGCATATGAGACTGCATCGGAGTCTCCTGCCCCGGGAGGCGGATCGATCTCGGCATATATGGGCGCTCTCGGAGCTGCTCTGGGAACAATGGTAGCCAACCTTTCGTCTCACAAGGCAGGATGGGACGAGCGCTGGAAGGAGTTCTCTGACTGGGCTGACAAGGGTCAGGACGTGATGCGCAGACTTCTCGCTCTGGTTGACGAGGACACAGCTGCATTCGACAGGATCATGGCAGCCATCGGCATGCCTAAGGGGTCGGACGAGGAGAAGGCTGCAAGGGCTGCGGCAATGGAAGCTGCCACCCTCTATGCAACAGAGGTTCCTCTCAAGACCATGAAGACTGCATTAGAGGTATTCGATATAGTACGAGCGATGGCTGAGCAGGGCAATCCGGCATCGGTATCCGACGCCGGCGTCGGCGCACTTGCGGCACGCAGCGCTGTGCTTGGAGCACAGCTCAACGTGCGCATCAACGCCGCCGGCCTGGCCGACCGCGAAGCGGCCGGCCGCCTCTGCGCTGAAGCCGCAGAGATCGCAGCGCAGGCCGTAGCCGCCGAAGCGGAGATCCTCGCGATCGTCAACGGAAAGATCGCCTAAAAGGCTGGCGTGCAAAGCGCTGACCACCAACAATTTACAGAAACCTCGTGCCGCCAAAGGGGAGCACGAGGACCACACAAGACATTGACAGATAAATAGTTAAGCGACAGGAAAATATGACATTCCACGAAGACATACTTGCAGGCATACCGGCTGTGCTGCCACAGCCGAAGCCTTATGACACCACAGTGAGCCACGCGCCTAAGCGCAAGGAGATCCTCAGCGCAGAAGAGAAGGTGCTGGCTATACGAAACGCACTCAGATACTTCCCGCAGGAGCATCATGCAGAGCTCGCAGAGGAGTTTGCGCAGGAGCTGAAGGAGTACGGACGCATCTATATGTATCGTCTGCGTCCTGACTACCAGATGTATGCACGTCCAATCGACGAGTATCCTGCAAAGTCTAAGCAGGCTGCAGCGATCATGGCGATGATCCAGAACAATCTGGACTACCGTGTGGCTCAGCATCCGCACGAGCTCATCACTTACGGTGGAAACGGAGCCGTGTTCCAGAACTGGGCTCAGTACCGTCTCGTGATGCAGTATCTCGCCACCATGACTGACGAGCAGACCCACGTGATGTACTCGGGCCACCCTCTCGGACTCTTCCCTAGCCACA
>JAZQEN010000049.1:0-53467 GCA_045539015.1 Candidatus Cryptobacteroides sp. | reverse complement strand
CCATTTTTCCAAAAGGCTTCCAAGTACTTACGTAAGTTAAGCGACTGAAAACAATTTTCTCGCTTTGGTAAATTTACGGTAGTTTTTGGAATGATTTGTACCTCTCGTGTACCTCGCACTTGCATTCCCCATTGCAAAGGGAACACGTAAAGATACAAATTTCCCTTCGCAAAAATGTACCTGTGATGTACCCGAACACAGATTTTTGCAACACTGCAAATCGCTAACTTACTAGTACATAAATTTTTAGTTTAACAATTAAAACTTTTTGTACTATGTTAACAAAAGTAAAGCTCAGACAGAAGCCACTAGCCGACGGCAAACTATCATTGTACTTGGATTTCTATCCTCCGATCACCGACCAGGTGACAGGCAAAAAGACACGCCGGGAATTTCTGCAGAGACAGCACAATGCCGCCCACATCGACCTATCCGGCTGGATCCTGAAATATCTTGAAACCAACAACAATTAGCTACGATTTTCCATAGGGAAACGACATCAATATTATATTTGTAAACGTGAATTATAAAGATTGAATTATGACAAAGACATCTATTCTGAACGTTCAGGGTAAAGAGATTGCCCTGACAACAATCAACGACACAGACTACATCTCACTAACCGATATGATCAAAAGTTAAGAAGGCGAAGACCATATCAGGAACTGGATGAGAAACAAAAATACCATTGAATTCCTTGGTACTTGGAAAACCTTATATAACCCAAATTTCAAAGTGGTCGAATTTGAGCAACCAGCTTCCTGCATTGGTAGCCACTCGCTCAGAAATCAATTGGTTAAAGAATCAGACTGAAAGGTTCGATACGAGATTAGCCGACGCTGCCGCTGTAATAGAGAAGGGGGTAACGGTCCGTGTTGATCCTGCGAAATTATCAGTAGATGATGTGCAGATGCTGCAAGATCTTAGATCTAAACTTGGCCGATGGAACAAGCGGTGGGAGACGATATGGAAGGCTATAGCAAACACAGGCAAAATTAAGGTCTATCTAACAGGAATAATGTCATCAGCTCTTTCAGTATGCATCACCCTTTTAGTGTGTTATGATTCATCATACATCTGGGCGCATCGTGCATTCGTGGCTTCAGAGGCAAAGCATGATGAGAATCCTAGCGAAGAATATTCAAAATACTTCAGCGAGATGAAAGGTAATTGGAAATCCAGAAAATCGACTAAAGAACGCATCGAAGGATTGGATTCAGAGGCCGAATATGTTAAAAAACTGGAAAGTGTTATTGCGACTATACCGAGGAAGAATTGGATGTACAAGAATTCAAGGCACGCATTGATGAAGAACAAAAGGTTTGGCTCCTCTGCTACAATCCACTAAGTGGTCAGAAGATCAACTTTCGCATCCACACAACTCCCAAAGGAATAGTCACCAAGGTTGAGAGAGAAAAGAAGACAAAATCCAAAGTTGTCTGGGAAAAACTGAAACCCATTAATACACCTTAGAAGAATTGCCGTTGTGAGTTATTCACAACGGCAATTCCAGCCAATATCCAAATAATATTGTTTATCGATTGGCACACACATCACATGTGCACGTAGTTTCAGTAAAATGGCGAACGCCAACTAATTTTTCGCGATGTTTATCAAATCTAGGATAAATTCTATTGAACAGATCCGTGTCTCCATTTTCGAAAAATCTTCTTAATGCAATTGAACAAAGGTCAGCAATCTGAATCATGCCAGTAAGTTCTGAATCCACGAAGAAAGGAGTCTCAACAATATGTTTAATCGAGGTCCAAAGAGTTCCTTCTTTATGAAACTGCTTCATCAAGGCAGTATGCTTCTTGCAGACGGTTTCATTATTGTCGTGAACCAAAAGGCCGTGAACCTGCTCTCCTTTACTTGCAACATTTGCCATATAATGCTCAAATCTTGAAACCAACTGTTCAAGAGCCTGTTCATCAACTGAGAGTTTTGACTTGGTTGGATCAAAGAAAACCTTATCGATGCACTCGGCAAAGATTCTGATGAAACTTGATTTTCCGATAAGGTCAGCGATCTCACGCAAGAAATTCATTCTCTGTTCGTGAGTCAGATGTATATATGGATCTGTGTGCTTATAATTCTTCTTAAGTTGTTTGAGGCTCTTAGTATTCTTCTCTTTCTGAACCTTGAAGATTTCAGCTTTCCTCATTTTGATAACTTCTCGACGGCGGTCATCAAAACTGAGAGTTTCAAAATCCTGTATTCTTGACTGCTCCAGATACGTTCTCATTATCCAACCGGTATGGATTTCGGCATCTTCAAGACCATATCTGCGTTTTATAGAGTTGATTGTACGGTCACATTTTTTCCAAAACTTCACAGGAATCGACACGCCGCATAATACATAATGAGATGTGTTACCAGGCACCTGTGGTGTGCCTGATTCATCTATATAACAAAAATATACCATACCTCTATATACAAAAAAAGCGACTAGTTTCAGGGTTATCACCCATGATAGAGACGCTTGGCGACTCTTCCTAGACGCTTTGCAAAGGTAGATAAAATCTTTTAAAAGACAATATACTTTCAAAAATTTTTATCACTTGGCATTTATATCTATTCAAAACTTATTCCAAATATATGAATTCATTAGCTTCTTATAACTATTTTATTTAAAACAATGAAAAATTTTATCACTTTTCACGATTCTTGCCATCTTTGCCAAGTATTTAAAATAAAACGCATTATGGCAAAACCAATAGCACCAACTCCACCATTAACAGGTCAGGCTGCAGTAGACTTCTTCGCTGAAATGGAGCAGCAGAAGAAAGCGACTTCGGCAGAGAGAGCTCGTGTTATGACTGGAGCCGAACGCATCAAAAAGATGCTTACGTTTAACTTCTAATAGGATTCTATGACAGACATCCTTGAAACTGACGAAGACATTGTTGCATACTTCTCGGTGTCCAATGATAAGATCTCTGTACCAGATAGCGATAAGGCAACCTGGAGAAAGATCAAGGCTCTTTTCCCGCACAGCAAACACAGAAGTGATTACCCAGCCGTGAAGATTGGCCGTCTCGCAGTGAATTGCAAGTATCACAACAACGGAATCGGATCAGATATCCTCAATTCTGTCAAAGAATTCTTTATTTCTGGAAATAGAACAGGTTGCTCATTCGTAACAGTCGATGCCCTTCGTGAAGCAATCCAATTCTATCTGAAAAACGATTTCAAGTATCTTGATAAAACCACCGCTGATGCAGAAACAGATACATGCCTAATGTATTATGACCTGACTAAGTTGGTTGACTAATATTGAACACTTGTCTCATATGAAATACAGCTATTTTATAGCAAGTCTGCGGAATAACTCTCAAGGCTATAAAATATAATATGGTTCAAGATGCCGCTATATAAAAGATACAGAGAACGTTTCCGTTCTCTGTATCTTTTATAATGTACAATATATTATTCCGGATATCATGTAAAGACACCATACCCCAAAATGGGTTCGGTCTCATAGTCTGTTATGGCGTCTTTCCAACCTCCATAAAGTAAACCATGGAAGCACTGCTGTTCATATAGACATCGTACGTACCTGCCGGAACAAACATATCCGGCCCGCCCTGAGTTACCGGAATAGCAGTGTTTACGGCAACGAAATTACCGCCACGATTAATATTCCAACTGTTTCCTGAATTGAACTTCATTGCCTGACCATCAGCCACAAATCCCTTGAAAATATACCAGTTGCCCTCCTTAACCATAAGGTAAGATTTATCTCCTACTACCCAGCCATTGAAATTACCCACAAGATGCCAGTAATCATTGGTACCATTGTCTAATGCTGCTGTTGTAAAACTTTTAATCTCTCCAAGGAATTCCATTCCATCAACCATCGCACGTGCTCTATAATAATAGGTGGTTTCCGGCTGAAGATCTTTGATTTCGCATCTGAAAGTTCTATCACTATTAGTTATGGTGTTTCCGTAAGGCACACTGAGTGCCTCTGGAGAGTTACCGAACAAGAACCCGAATCCTGGAGAAGGAAGTTCCACTTTCTGCTCAAATCGTCCATATATGATGGCAGAAGTTGTTGATACTTCAGCATCCATTGTGACAACACTTGCAAATGGACCGCCTTCACTATGCAGTCCTTCCGGCTCTCCGCCTACGATAATATCTGCATATGCACTCCACATAGATCTGTACGCCTCCAACCCCTCATCCGGCACCTGAATCTTTTCAAGATACTGGCAATCAGCGAACGCGTATACATTCCGATATTCATTAATATTAATATCGTATTCTCTGACAGAGTTCAGGAAAGGAGGTTCGATGCTCTTCATATGCACCTCCTCCAGATACTTGTCATATCTAAATGCGTCTTTACCTATTGCTGTCACATTATGTGGAATAGTTATACTCTCCAATGATGTACATTTATAGAATGCCTGATCGCCAATTATTTCAAGCCCATTACTAAGAGTTACGCTTTCAAGGTCTTCGCAATATGCAAATGCTGACTTTCCTATGGATTTAACCTTGGCTGGTATCTGAATGGATTCTAGATTCTCACATTCTACGAATGCTTTGTCTCCTATCTCAACTAAACTTGACGGAAGTTCAATTCTCTTAATATTTGAGTTACCGGCAATATTGAAATACTCGCATACGCTACCACTTTCAAAGTTGATTTCTGTAACATTACTTAATTGGGCACCAAGTCCGTAGTTGCATGAAATTCTGCGAACTGTATTTCCTATAGTGATTCGCGATGCTCCGATTGCTCCTGCTGCCAACTCTATATCCGCACCATATATATAAGCATCATCTAGAGGCAAAATATCACCGTATTGACTATCGGGATCAATATATCCGCCAAATGCGTATTCGCCAACGTAAGATACACTCTTAGGAATCGTGACGGTTCTGAGTGGACAACCATTGAATGCAGATGCTCCGATAGTTTCAACTTCTCCCAGATCCAGAGTCTTGAGGCTTGTACAGTGATTAAACATCTTCTCCGGTACTGTCTTGAATCCATTCGGGAAGACAACGCTCTCTACATCCATTTCTGCAAAAACAGACGCCTCATATTCTGCTTCAGGGTCAAGCACCACCCAATCAGAAGAACAACCTTTGAAACATCCTTCACAATATTTGGTGATCTTGCCATTACCCTTGATCGACTTCAGGTTCACACAACCGGAGAACATGCCCTTCGAATACTCGGTCACACTCGATGGGAGCGTCACATCCTCAAGGCGTTCGCAGTCGCAGAACAGATATTCAGTAGTGAGATATTTCACTGTTTCCGGAATGACGATCTTTTTGAACGGAGTACCATAGAAGGCATCAATATCAATCGTACGCAGATTATCAGGCAGGTTTATAGTCTCCAGTGAAGTACATCCCCAAAGATGTCCCATCGAATAACCATGTGTGCTGATTCCTGTAGAATAGCTGGTCCTGCTGCAAAGTAATTCCTTGATCTTTCCGCCATCAGGGAAAGTAAGGGTCTTGAGGGAAATACAATTCATGAATGCTCCTGCCTTGAAAGTGGAAATACTCTTGGGCAAAGTAACTTCTGTAAGGCTGATACAATCCATAAATGCACCATGATAATACATTATAATCATACCTGAGACCCCTGAATTGCCAAGATTACCTTCAATTTCCTCAATCTTGGAATCTTCACCCCATTCAATGGTTTCAAGACCAATACATTTATTGAAACTATATGCTCCTACAATATCTATATTTTTCGGCATGATTACCTTCTTCAATGACGGAACGTTACAGAAGAAGTTGCGACCGGAATTCTGATCATAACTTTCGCCTATTTTCCCCGACTCCGTTCTCATTTCTGAAAGGTCGAGTGTCTCTACATTCCAATCACACTCAAAATGAGCCTCTCCTCCACCAACGACATTGCTTCCTCCCACATAAGTGCCACCTACGAGCAACTCAAGGTCATCTTGATTAAGTGTTCCGACAATCTTGAGATTGATGACCTGATATAGGTCTTCCATAGACATAAGAGTAGATAGAGTACCAGGCCTTGTCACGTTCAGAACGATTTCTCCCTGATTAGCTTCCTGCACTACAGTTATTTCCTTTGCTACACCTTCACCTATAAGCGTGATAATCGCAGAGCGTGGCGAAGGGCTGCCGTTATATGTATATGCAAAGACAAGTGTCTCATTTCTGATTGCCTTGGTCTGCACATACTGAAGCCAGTCACCATCCTGTTTAATACTTACATCATAGTTGACATTTACAGATACAGGAATCTCTAGGCTACCGCTTTCATACGAAAGGTTATAGTCTGCTGTTTCTGGCTCTAAATAGACTTTCTTTAACTGAGTCAGATGGAAAAGCTCCGAATAGGTACTTTCGCTATCCTTAATACGAATAACAGCATTGCGATCATCATCATCATCGCTTGGGTCAACAGCAAAATGCAGAACAGCGTCCTCAAGATATGCTTTTGTCTTTTCTTCCTGCCTTACCCAGTCTGCATCATCTATGATAACTTCAAAAGGCTTGCTGTGCTGCAGATTGATTGTGAACGAACCGCCCTGCGCTCCGATTGTATGCTCTTTGCTTCCAAGAATGATCCAAGCATCCTCCTTATCAACTTTACCATTACCATTTACATCCAGATAATCCTCAAATGGAGGAATGGTGAAGTTTTTCACTCCAAGCTGCTCGTATCGCTTCTTGAGATTTTCTCTTACCTTTTCAGCATCTACCTTCTTGCTGCTTTCCAAGATCTGGTCAGATAGGGATGCTGTGGGAAGTGCTCCTGTAGAAGCAATGTCACCGGCAATTTTACTTATGAGTTCGGATAGTTCACCCACGCTTCTACCAGCCTGGAGGGATGCAGAAATGGCAAGTAAGATAGCGTCGGAAGTGTTTGCTCCAGTAATATCCATCTTGTCAAAACATGCTACCGATCCTGAAGGAATATGAAACACTTCAAGAATCTCTTTCTCAGCCTGAGAACGTGCTTCAGACAGACTCTTACCTTCCTTTGACAGAGCGCGAATTCGATCTGATTCCAAGGTCGTCAATAGGTTTACATTAGTCTTACCACTCTCTGTCAGGTCAGACAAGGAGCGCAAAGTGAGCGTAGATGAAGATACTTTGCCTTCAATCTCATTGTAATAATATCCGGTTGCTATAATCTCTACATAGCGGCTCTCAATCTCACTATCAACCGAGAATGTACCAGCATCATCAGTTGTCTTTGTCTGATACTGCTTTCCTGTTGGATTTAGAGAGTCATCAAGCGGCTGAATTGTTATGGAAGTTCCTTGTGTGAAAGGGCCTTTTTGAACACTTCCTGCCGCACTGTATGTCTGAGCTGGCGGCGGTGTAGGATTCTGCGGATCTACTGGTGTAGGTTCTGGTAGTGGCTCCTCTGTGCATGAGAACAGGACAAAAGAGAATGCTATTGTCCACAGCATTTTTGCCAAAGTGTGAAAACTTTTCATATGAGCCGATTTTTAGAATCATTCCCAGCTCCTAAGAATTTAGCCTAACGTATATAAAGAAAGTGTGGAGCTGACTTCCTTTTCTCTACACGAAGGTTGTGGTATGACTCTATAGCAAAAAACGACACAATACCCCACACTCGAATAGATATGGGATATCGGGTCGTAGATCGAGCCCTACCACAGTTATCTATACGAAAGTGAGTGTCATCCGTATCGTCCTGCTAAAAGAAAACTACCACATTTTCGTGTAAGGACTTGCGAAAAACACTTTCACAATATGTAATATCAAACGGCAGAACCGCTTAACATCACAAATATAGCAATTTTTCATCAACCGACAACACTCACCGGGGTACTGCAAATCTATAATACTGCTTTAATACTCATAATGGAATTTAATCCTTTTATCTGCAGAGACTGTTAGACTCTGTCACTTCAGCCTACTACTGATGTGTCATGATTAACGAATCATCAGAGAATTTGTCGGAAAATTTTTCTATGGCACAAGATTTATGGCCACCAGTAATAGAATAGATTTTTGACGAAGATTTCTTATCTCGCCAAAAAGTCGCCAAAATAAAAGAAAAAGAGTTGCCAACTCTATGATTTACATATCGTTAACGACTCTTTTAAGTGCGGGCGAAGGGAATCGAACCCATACGCCTCTCGGCACCAGATCCTAAGTCTGGCTTGTCTACCAATTTCAACACGCCCGCGAATCGGACTGCAAATGTACGACAATTTATCGGATTTGCAAATTTTATATAGATTTAGTCAGAATTGCCATCTGGCAGTATAGTCACCTCGGAACCGATGGAGATGTACTTGACAAAATTGATGATATCCTCATTTGTGCAGCGCACACAGCCTTCTGTGGACATTGTTCCGATTGACTCCGGGAAACAGGTGCCATGGATGCCGATGCTTTCGAAACCTGGCACATTGAGTCGGATGAAGTATGGGCCATAAGCTCCAACGATAGTTCCCTTTCCGTCTCCGAAATCATGTTTCCATGACGTTGCATCATAAATCATCTTCACCTGGAAATTGCCTTCCGGGGTCTTGTAATCCCCTTTCCTGGTCTTATTGCCCGGATTCTTTCCATAGGCAATCTGGCATGTATAAAGCGTATCTCCCTTCTCGGAAAGGACGGTCAACGTGAAATCTGATTTTGAGACAACTATCCTGTTCTTGGCTTCAGACATATGCTGAAAAGAGCATAGCAGGAGAAGGATCAGAAGATATCGTTTCATTTTATATTGCTTTGTTTACAGGAGGGGCTTACAAAAAAGAGGAAAAACCTTACGATTTTTCCTCGGTAGTAGCGGGGGGAGGACTCGAACCTCCGGCCTCCGGGTTATGAGCCCGACGAGCTACCAACTGCTCTACCCCGCGATATTGGACTGCAAATATACGGACTATTTTTGAAAGTGCAAATTTTTATTGCAAAAATTTAGATTTCTCGACTCGCTTCGCTCGCTCGAAATGACAGAAGAGCAACGGAGAGCGCTCGCTCGAAATGACAGAGAACAATCGCTCGAAATGACAGAAGAGACACTAATTCATGAAGGCCAGCATTCCTTCCACGTCTGTCTTTGCGAATGACCGCTGCTCGCCGGACGAGAGGTCCTTTACATTGATGATACCCTCGGCCATTTCATTGCCACCCACTATCGAGAGGAACGGGATAGTCTTCTTGTCCGCATAGTCAAACTGCTTCTTCAGCTTTGTCTGCTCAGGATAGATCTCACATGCCACACCAGCCTCGCGGAGAGACTTCACAACAGGAATCAGATACTTCAGTTCCTCTGAACCCATATTGGCAAAGAGCAGCTTGGTCGTAGATGTAACCTCTGAAGGGAATTTATCCAGGCCCTTGAGCACATCATAGATACGGTCGGCGCCAAATGAAATACCTACACCAGACATGTTCGGAAGGCCGAAGATGCCGGTAAGGTTGTCGTAACGACCGCCGCCGCAGATGCTGCCGATGGCAAAATCCTTGGCCTTCACTTCGAAGATAGCTCCTGTATAATAATTAAGACCGCGCGCAAGCGACAGGTCGATCTCCACCTCATGACGGATGCCGGCCGCATCAATGAATCCGAAGAGTTCCTCAAGTTCATCAAGTCCCTTGAGACCTGTCTCTGAAACAAGTCCGGAAGCAGACTTTCCGTTCATAAGGTCACGCATCACGGCAATCTTCTCGGATGTTGTACCGGAAAGCTGGAGCACCGGACGGATAACCTCGATTGCCTCTGGAGTAAGGCCCTTCTCCGCCATCTCTGCCTCAACAGCGTCCAGGCCGATCTTGTCTATCTTGTCAATGGCAACTGTAATGTCAACCACCTTGTCAGGGAATCCGCAGATCTCAGCCATACCGGTGAGGACCTTGCGGTTGTTGATCTTGATGCATACGTTCACATCAAACAGTGTGAACACCCTGTCTACAATCTGCACAAGCTCAAGTTCGTTCAGCTGAGATGTAGAACCGATCACATCCACATCACACTGATAGAACTCTCTGTAGCGTCCCTTCTGCGGACGGTCCGCACGCCATACCGGCTGGATCTGGAACCTCTTGAAAGGGAAAGTTATATCATTCTGATGCTGGACGACAAAACGCGCAAACGGAACGGTCAGGTCATAACGAAGACCCTTTTCGCACACTTTGAGCGAAAGGGCCTTGCTGTTGTATCCGTCATCCGTACCTTCTACACGATACTCCTCGTAATTTATTTTGGAGAATGCATCTCCCGAATTAAGAATCCTGAAGAGGAGTTTGTCGCCTTCTTCTCCGTACTTTCCTAAAAGAGTACTCAGATTCTCCATCGACGGAGTCTCTATCGGAGCGTATCCGTATGTCTTGAAAACTGAACGGATAGTATCGAAGATATAGTTTCTGCCTGCCATTTCTGCAGGTCCGAAATCTCTGGTACCCTTTGGTATTGACGGTTTCTGTGCCATATTATTGTCATATTTTGGTTGAATCCTGCAAATATAACAATAATGATTCAATTTCTAGTCATCAAGTTCGACAATGACGAAGTTGCTGTTGAATTTGAGCTCAAGACGATTTGTCAGAGTAACCTCATAATGTTTTCTGTCAATTTCATACTCGGTATATCCGGTACCAGGATAGTGAAACTCAACATATTCACGTATGGCATCAGGAATGATTGCCTCAGGAATACCAGCTCTTGACGACACCTTCTTCAGCTCGCCGGAGTTAGTGAATTCCAGACGGGTTCCATCTGAGAGAGCAACCTCATAATCAGGACGCACCAGATCATCATCCTTTGACGAATATGAAACTGATGCTTCAGGGAAATATGATGTTATGAAAGTCTTTGCAGATGCAGGAAGCTGATCGTATGTCACCATCTTCTCGTCACATGAAGCAAATGCTGTAACCGCTACAAGGCTAAGAGAAATCAATAAAATCCTTTTCATAGTCTTAATGTTTTTAATTTGTAATTATTCCAAACTAGTGTTTATGCAAATATCGGAAAAAATTTTACAATCGCAAACTTTTATTTTGAATTTTTCTAATTTATTTCACTTTTTTGTACAAATGAGGAAAAAATTATACCATAAACGGGGGACAAGACGAAACTTTTTATACCTTTGGGGTTCAATTTCAGAAACTGTTTCTTAAAATTATGGAAAACAAGCTCTTCCTGATAGACGGACATGCCCTTATCTTCAAGATGTATTACGCATTTCTGCGTCATCCTATGATAAATTCCAAGGGGGCAGACATGTCCATCCTGTTCGGATTCACCAAATACATCCTGGAACTCATTGAGCGTGAGCGCCCAACCCATCTGGCAGTTGCATTCGACCCTCCGGGAGGATCCTTCAGGAACGAGATGTACCCTGAGTACAAGGCAACACGCAGTGCCACTCCCCAACTGGTAATAGATTCGCTGGAACCGCTCTGCGAATTGTGCGAAGCCATGCATATCCCCGTGCTGATGATGAAGGGATTTGAAGCTGACGACGTGATAGGAGCGATGGCAAAGAAAGCGGAGAAGGAAGGCCTGACCGTATATATGGTAACTCCTGACAAGGACTACGGACAGCTCATTTCACCGAAAATATACCAGTACAAGCCAGGAAAGGCAGGGGGCGACAATGAAATCATAGACGTTGCCGGAGTATGTGGAAAGTATAATATATCAAGACCGGAGCAGGTCATAGAGATACTTACCATCTGCGGAGACACATCTGACAATGTACCTGGAGTCAAAGGCATCGGCGAAGTCGGAGCCGGCAAGCTGATCGCAAAGTATGATACGGTCGAAAACATCTACAGGCATCTGGATGAACTCACGCCAAAACAGAGAGAGGCATTTGAAAATGCAGCAGAGCACATAGGGCTCAGCCATGACCTTGTCACCATCAAGACTGATATTCCTTTGGAAATCAGCGGAGAAGACATGCTGCTCAACTGCCAGTACGAGCCAAAGGTGGCGGATCTGTTCGAAAAATACGAATTCGGCTCGCTCCGCAAGTTCCTCGGAGATGTAAAACCTACTGTAGAAAAGGAAGAAAAGAAGCTGGAATTCAGAGAAACTGACAGCACAGAAGTAATGGAACTGGCTGCCAAGACCGGCAGTTGCGCCATTCTCGCAGAAGGAGAAGACGCGGGCATATTCACTGACATAAGGCAAATGACAATGGCTGTAGGCCAGGAGGTTGCCGAGGGAAGTGCCATGGACTTCAAAGCCATCCTGGAAGACCCTAGGATCCTGAAATACGGCTATAACCTCAAGTATCAGAGAAACATACTGGCTCATAATGGGATACACCTGGAGGGCAAGCTGATGGATATTGAACTGATGCATTATCTGATCAATCCGGAGAAGAGCCACAAGATAGAGATTCTTGCAAGGACTTATCTTGATATAAATATTGAGGAATGCCTGCCGGAGAAAGAGGCTGCTCCGGAATTGTCGCTGTTCGACGAGATTCCGGAGGAAAGCGATATGCCGAAACGTACGGCAGAGGTTGCTGCCACATATCTCCTTGGCGAAAAGATCTGGAAGGAGATGGAAGAGATGGAGCTCCATGCCTTGTATGATGACATGGAGGAACCCCTCCTGAAAGTTCTTTCAGACATGGAGATGGAAGGCGTGAAGATTGACCTGACACAGCTGAGACGCTATTCTGCAGGGCTCAGCGCAGAGATGAATGAGATTCAGGACAGGATAAGGGAGATGGCAGGCGATCCGAATCTCAATATCCTGTCACCCAAACAGATAGGAGCTCTCATATTCGAAAAGCTCAATCTTGATCCGAAGACGAAGCCTAAGAATGGTGTCAGATATGTCTATCCGACAGATGAAGATACTCTCAGCGCACTTTCACATAAACACCCGATAATCAATGAGATACTAGAGTATCGCGGTGTAAGGAAGCTGCTGTCTACCTATATAGAGCCGTTCCCGGAATATATTTCTCCTTCGACAGGAAAGATACATACCACCTTCAATCAGGCTCTGACAGCAACCGGACGTCTGAGTTCATCGAAGCCGAACCTTCAGAACATCCCTATCCGAACCGAAAGGGGCAAGGAAATCAGGAAGGCATTCATACCAAGCAGGCCCGACGGGGTAATCGTATCCGCCGATTACTCGCAGATAGAATTAAGAATCATGGCCCATCTCAGCTGCGACAGCCACCTGATCCAGGCCTTCCGCAACGGCCAGGACGTCCACGCCATCACCGCCGCCAAGATATTCGGGATCGACCTTTCTGAGGTCACTCCTGACCAGAGACGCATAGCCAAGACCGCCAACTTCGGCATCATGTACGGAATTTCTGCATTCGGACTTGCGCAGCGCCTCAAGATGGGCAGGGCAGAAGCCAAGAAGATCATTGAAGACTACTTCGCAAATTTCCCTGCGATATCCTCATATATAGAAGACACCCTTACAGCTGCACGCGAGACTGGGTATGTCGAGACCATCTTCGGAAGAAGAAGATACCTCCCGGACATAAACTCCAAGAATGGCACAGTGAGATCCCTCGCTGAAAGGAATGCCGTCAACGCACCTATTCAGGGAACGTCAGCCGACATCATCAAACTTGCAATGATAAATGTCGCCCGAAGACTCAAAAAGGAAGGCATGCAGAGCAGAATGGTGCTCCAGATACATGACGAACTGGTGTTTGACGCCGTCGTGTCTGAGGTCAACATGCTGGAGGAGATTGTAAGGGAGGAGATGGAGAATGTAATGGAATTATCGGTACCTTTAACAGTAGAATGCAATCATGGAAACAACTGGCTCGAAGCTCACTGATCTGACAGATGTGGAGCTGATAGCGCTGGCTCTGGAACAGAACCAGGCAGCCTACATTGTTCTTTACACGCGATATAACATAGGTGTAAGGAGCCACATCTCCCGCTATGTATCTCAGAAAGAGGACATAGAGGACATATGTCTGGAAAGTTTCCAGAAAGCGTTCAGCCAGATCGGGACCTACAATCCTGAGTACAAGTTCTCTACATGGCTTTACAGAATCGCAAGAAACACGGCTTTTGACTACCTCAACAAGCACGACAGGGAAAAGAACAACATGCCTACGACCTCAATCAACGAGGATTTCGCAGAACTGAAGGAACTCCCGGCAACCATGCACAATCCTGAGGAAGACATAATCAACCAGCAGGAATATGACAAGTGGCTGACCAACATCGAAAAGCTCAAGGATGATTATAAGATTGTCGCCAAGATGAACCTGATTGATAATTTCGGATACAAGGAGATTGCCGACGCCCTGGACATGCCGCTCAATACGGTCAAGACAAAGATAAGAAGAGCAAAGGCGCAGCTTCTAAAGATGATGGACTATTCAGACGAACTACTATAGCTATGACATTCGAAGAATTCAAGAACATAATAAACGAGAAGTTCCCCGAAGTGACTGCAGACCAGATGGAGCAGTTCTCGAAGATGGATTCACTGTACCGCGACTGGAACTCAAAGATCAACGTCGTATCACGCAAGGATATCGATGAGCTGTACAGACACCATGTACTCCACTCGCTTGGCATAGCAGCCTACCTCAAGCAGCAGATGCCCGACGTATATGACAGGTTGCGTGGAGAAGGGCCATACAGCGTGGCTGAGCCGATGAAGATACTTGACCTGGGCACAGGAGGAGGCTTCCCGGGCATCCCGCTTGCCGTCATGTTCCCTCATGCGGAATTCACCCTGTGTGATTCAATAGGCAAGAAGATTACCGTGGCAACCGAAGTATCCAAAGGAATAGGCCTCAAGAATGTCAAGACCGTGAATGCACGCGCAGAATCCCTGCCGGAAACCTTCGACTACATCGTCTCACGCGCAGTGACATCGCTGGAGAACTTCATGCCGTGGGTAAAAGGGAAATACAGCGAAGGCATCCTCTATCTCAAGGGAGGAGATCTAGCTGAGGAAATCTCCACAGCCATGTCCAGGTTCAAGATGCGCAAAGGCTCAGTGCATATCTGGCCTATATCATCCTGGACAGATGACCCGTTCTTCGAAACCAAGCAGGTCATCTACATAGAAAAATAGCACCCCACACCTGTCATTTCGAGCGTCACTCATCTGTCATTTCGAGCGTCACTCATCTGTCATTTCGAGCGAAGTCGAGAAATCTTCAAAAATATTTTGTAAATAAAATCAAAAGTGCTACCTTTGCACTCCCCAAATTGTAGAGGAAAATATAAAAATATCTAGATATGAAAAGAACATTCCAACCATCAGAGCGCAAGCGCCGCAACAAGCACGGTTTCCGCGAGCGCATGTCGACTCCTAACGGACGTCGCGTATTGGCAGCACGCCGCCGTCGTGGCCGCAAGAAACTGACCGTATCATCTGAGGACAGATGGTAAAAAAAGAGATGACTCAAAAGGTCATCTCTTTTTTTGTTCAGGTCTCGCACAACACTTTTTGTAAGCACCTGATTATCAACACTTTATTTTTCACCATGTGTTTAACCCACTCTTTAAAGCAGGGGGCTAACACGCAAGATTTTATAACACGTTGATTATCAACAAGATATACAGCGGAGCGTGTTTAACCTAGATTGCAATCCAGAAAAGCGGCTATAGCCTTCTGCACGTCCTTGCCACAATGATGCCCGCCAGGAAAGAACTCAGTGCGCAATGCATCAGATCCGGCAGCATCATAGTATGAATTCAACTTTCGGAATGCATCCTGCACATTCTCCTTCGGAAAGAGATGGTCAGTTTCTCCGTTCAGGAAAAGCATTGGCTTGGGTACCAGAAACATTCCGATATCTCCGAAATCCATCTGCTCACGCATAGGTATGACTGCCATAGAATAGTCAGATGCCTTCATCTCTTCCGACCTGTCAAGGGTCGTCATCCATGAAAGCGCGACTCCACATTTCACCTCAGGGCAGAAGGCCGCAAGCATCCAGCAGCGGTGAGCTCCCATAGAGAATCCGAAAGCTCCTATATTGTTCGCATCCACATAAGGCAGCGAGGCCAGAAGACGGACTGAGGCCACATCGTCACGCAGCATCTTCTCTGCCCAGATCACCCCATCGCGATGCAGCGAATCATAGACTTCACGCTGACCCTCATATACTATATTCTTAAGTCTCTTGACCTCCTGTTTGCGTGCACGAGCTGCATCCTTATCATCCTCGTGCCGCCCGTAAGTCAACTCAGACCACCTCTGAGCATCCTCAGAAGACCTTTCTCCCCAGTAAAGAGCATCTGCAACCAGAACAACATATCCCAGCGAAGCAAGCGAATCTGCGAAGTATACCCCGTCAAAATTCTTATCAATCCACTGTTGAGCTGACCTTGCAATATGATCTTCCGAGCCATCCGGCAACACCGACGCAATCGGCCTCACAAGTTTCTCCTTGCCGATGTCAAACCTCGCGCCATGATCATGCAGCATGACTACGGCCGGCTTTCGGGCACGCCTTGAAGCTCCGTCAGGAACCAGCAGATATGCAGAGATCCTCTCCCCTTTCTCTACGTCAAACTCCACATACTGACACTTGTAGCCATTCCTCTGCTCAGTCTGAACGACTTCCATACGAGGCTTTACGCTTTGTCCGACCTTGGGAATATAGTATTCGCCGGCATGTAGACACATACCGGCGAACATCAAAACAATACTGATAAACAGTTTCATTACTCAGCCATCAGCTTCTTATACTTGAAGCGCTTAGGCTCCTCATTGCCGAGGCGACGCTTCTTGTTTTCCTCGTACTCTGAATATGTTCCTTCGAAGAAGTATACCTGAGAGTCTCCTTCGAATGCAAGAATATGAGTTGCGATACGGTCAAGGAACCAACGGTCATGGGAGATGACCACTGCACATCCTGCAAATCCTTCGAGACCTTCCTCGAGAGCACGGATTGTGTTTACATCCACATCATTGGTCGGCTCGTCGAGAAGAAGCACGTTTCCTTCGTCCTTCAAAGTGAGGGCAAGGTGGAGACGGTTTCTCTCACCACCTGAGAGGATGCCGCAGAGCTTTTCCTGATCTGCTCCAGAGAAGTTGAAGCGGGACACATATGCTCTTGCATTCACTTCCCTCTTGCCGAGTCTTACAAATTCTGAATTCTCTGCAATGGTCTCATATACGGTCTTGTCAGGATCGATGCTTCTGTGCTGCTGATCCACATATGCGAGCTTCACGGTCTCTCCTATTGTGATCTCACCTGTATCAGGAGTATCAAGTCCCATGATCAGGCGGAAGAGAGTCGTCTTACCGGCGCCGTTAGGACCGATCACGCCGACAATACCTGCAGGCGGAAGAATAAAGTTGAGGTTCTCATAAAGGAGCTTGTCTCCATATGCCTTTGAGACATTCTTGAACTCGATGACCTTATTTCCGAGTCTTGGTCCGTTAGGGATGTAGATCTCAAGGTTAGCCTCTTTCTCCCTTCCGTCATCAGCAGCAAGTTTCTCATATGCGCCCAGACGTGCCTTAGACTTCGCATGACGTGCCTTAGGAGCCATGCGAACCCATTCGAGCTCACGCTCGAGAGCCTTGCGGCGCTTGCTCTCCTGCTTCTCCTCCTGAGCCAGACGTGTGCTCTTCTGGTCGAGCCATGATGAATAATTGCCCTTCCAAGGAATACCCTCTCCCCTGTCAAGTTCGAGGATCCATCCTGCTACATTGTCGAGGAAGTAACGGTCATGGGTAACTGCGATCACAGTACCCTTGTACTGCTGGAGGTGTGCCTCGAGCCACTGGATACTCTCAGTATCAAGGTGGTTGGTAGGCTCGTCAAGAAGAAGCACGTCAGGCTGACGAAGAAGCAGGCGGCAGAGTGCCACACGACGGCGTTCTCCACCGCTGAGTGTGCTTACCTTTGCATCTGACGGAGGACACTGGAGCGCATCCATAGCTCTTTCGAGCTTTGAATCGATCTCCCATCCGCCGCAGTGCTCGATCTTCTCGGTCAGTTCTCCCTGACGCTCGATCAGAGCGGCCATCTCGTCGTCAGACATAGGCTCACAGAACTTCATGTTGACCTCCTCATATTCCTTGAGGATGTCCATGACTTCCTGAACACCTTCCTGAACGACTTCTATCACGGTCTTGTCAGGATCCATCTGAGGCTCCTGCTCGAGATATCCCACGGAATATCCCGGAGCCCATACCACCTCTCCCTGGTATCCCTTCTCGATACCGGCGATGATCTTCATCAAAGTCGACTTACCGGATCCGTTGAGACCCACGATACCGATCTTCGCTCCATAGAAGAATGAAAGATAGATATCCTTGAGGATCACCCTGTTGTTATGAGGCAGGATCTTGCCTACCCCGTTCATCGAAAAAATTATCTTCTCGTCTGCCATATATCAATGATTTTTAATTTATTGCAAATTCTCCGCAAAGATAATCTTCTGCCGACTATTCCGCAACTTATTTTTTCCGTCTGAATATCCTGCCCTTCTCTTTTCTGCACCAGTCACTGGGATTTTCGCCCATAAACAGACGGAATGCCATATTGTATGAGACTATTGTATTGAATCCGCACATCTGCCATAGTTCGGTTACCTTGAGATCAGGGTTAGCCCGAAAGCAATCGACAGAGTACATCACCCTGTGGTAGTTCACAAACTGGCAGAAGTTACGTCCGGTATACTGGCTTATCGCACGGGATATATATAACTTATTGGTAAACACCACTGTAACCACATCATTGATGGTAAGGTCTCCGTTAAGGAATGGCTTTTCACGATCGAAATATTCCACCACCCTGTTGTACACATCCTTATATATATCATCTTCCCTCTGTCCCAGCCCGGCCAACTCAACAGGCGATATCTTCATTGATTCTATGATGGTCCTTTCATGCCTACGCATCATAAGAAAGAGGGAGTCACACGCAATACGGAGTCCTATTGCCGCAACATTCAATGTAAAGACAACAGCAAACAGTCCCCAGACATACGTACGTCCGACACCTATGCTTTCATAAGCGACAAGACCTATCGACTCGATCAGTACAAAAATCAGATACACGACCTCTACAGTAAGAGTCAGAGCAGCCCATACGGTTCCTGAATGCATGACTTCCCTCACCTCCCGGATCCTGTACCATATTCCGACGAAAAAGAGAAGTGGATACAAGACCATCATGGCGGACACGCCCCAAAATACCAGACCAGATGGAGGACTGCTCCAGAAACCCAGCAAAACTCCGGAGTAGTACACGATCATCACTGACTGAACGGCAATACCAAGCTTTCCGGCTTTGACGCCCCTTTCTCTTGTCCACAGGGATGAAGACATGACTGAGAGAGGAATGAGAATTATTGTCTCATCAAATACGAATCTTAAAAGGGCACCGCTTCCTCCTGCCGACATATCGACAGATATCAGCAAGGCATTCATGTAGAACAACACCGTGGATACCTTCTGGCGAGGCTCAGAAAGTTCCCTGTACCTTCTGTTCCTCATCAATTGGAATGTTGCAAGAAATAATGAAATCGTAATGATGATAGCTGCAATAAAAATCTCCATACTCACGTCATTTATTGGTGTCACAAAATTATATAAAGTCCCCCTTTCAGAATGTTCTGAAAGGGGGACGCCATGCACTTTTTTCTTTTTTTTAAAACTTTTTCTTTTTTTTAAAATCCTCTTGGGATTAAATCAAAGCATTCAGGGATTAAAATCAGTTCTTTGTCTTCACCTTGATTGTATCGAAGCCCTGTCCATATACACCCATCACCGAAGACACAGACAAGAATGCCTCGGAATCGATTGATTTGACATACCTAAGTAGAAGATTCAGATCTGTCTTTCTTGTGACCACCATGATGACCTGCTTATCCTCTTTCGAGTACCAGCCCTTGGCAGGAAGCACTGTAACTCCCCTCTTCATATCAAAGGCGATGGCGTCTGCCATTTCATTTACCTTCTTTGTGAAGATGAACACCTGGACGGACTGTTTTGAACCTGAGATATAGAGGTCGATGGCATAGCCGCATACAGTTACCTGTATGAGACCATATACAACGATTGCGAGTTTCTCCGGAAAGGCCATCTCCACGGTACGGGCCTGATCAACATACGACGGGAACAACAGAGACGACAGGATAATAAGTATATCTATTATAAGTATCACTCTTCCCGGCGATGCAGGTCTGAACTTGCACCAGACCAATGCTACTATGTCTGTTCCTCCCGTACTGCCACCCTGCGACATGGAGATGCCGATTCCGACACCTGCCATTATACCTCCCAGAATAGTACAAACGATCTTACTTTCCGAGCCGGCGAACTGAGCTATGAAATCATGAGGTATCACCTCCGGATTCTTCGTGACAGCCAACATGACGGACGTCATTATGATGGCATATATTGTCTTGAATCCGAAACCGGTTCCCAAGATCTTGGTTCCGACGATAAGCAACAGGATATTAAGGACAAAATATGTGATGGAAACAGGCCAGCCGAAGGCATATTCGAGAATGGAAGCAAAACCGGTAACTCCGCCACCGATCATATTGTTAGGACCCAGGAAGACAGCCCAACCCAAGGCATATAATGTAACTCCCATGGTTATCAGGAGATACTCCTTGATAGTTCTGAGAAATGATTTCTCCAAGATGTTACTCTTTGTCATACTATACATCCTCTGATTTTTCGTTCTTCTTTTTCTTGAATCCGATCTTGACCTCTTCAAAGCCCTCGCCATACACACTCATTGCAGTAGAAACCGAGACGAAAGCCTTCGGATCTATGGATTTGATTTCCTTGATTACATCATTCATCTGATATTTTCTGGAAACTATCAGGAGGACCTTGCTTTCCTTCTGCGAATACCAGCCCACCGACTGCAGGGCGGTGACACCACGATGAACAACATGGATCATATGATCGGCAATCTCCTCATATTTGGATGAGAAGACCAAAATCTGCACAGACGATTTGTTGCCAAGCAGCACGAAGTCGATTCCGAACGAGAATCCCAACATGATGATATAGGCATAGACCACATCACTTATCTCGGTTCCGGGAATAAGGAACAGGGAAGCTATGATCAGCACATCCGTGTACAGATACACACGTCCCGGAGACACCGGCCAGTACTTGTTTATGATCATGGCAATGATATCTGTACCGCCTGAACTTCCGCCACGCAGCAGCACCAGACCGAGTCCGACTGACTCAAGAGCTGCACCCAGCAATGCTCCGACAAGCTTATCGTCCCTGAATCCTTCATATTCCAATTCAGGGAACAAAGGAAGTACATTGAACAGCACAGAGGTCAGCACGATGACATAAATCGTCTTTATGCCGAACGCCCGTCCCAGAACAAGGAAGCCGATTACCAGAAGGCCGATATTGATTATCCAGTAAGGCAGACCCATAGGAACGGCACCACCGGTCGCATACTCGATAATGGTACTTAATCCGGTAAGTCCGCCACTCGTCAGTCCTGTCGGGATTATTATGGAGGTCCACGCCATACAGAAGATGACAGAACCGACAGTCATCAGGAAATAATCCCAAAGCACCGATAGGAACTTATTGGTTTTCATAGGTCAGGGTGTAGATTATTTTACTACAATGTTCACAATCTTTCCAGGAACCACAATCACTTTCACTATATTTCCGCCTGCCACATACTTTGCAGTCTGTTCGAGACCACGCACATGGGCATCGACATCCTCACGGGACATGTCAAGCGGCAGCTCCACAGTGAAACGCATCTTGCCGTTGAACGAAACCGCATACGTGCAGTTGTTCTCAATCGTATATGCCTCGACATACTCAGGGAAGGATGCATATGTGATGCTTTCCTTATGTCCGAGTGCCTCCCAGAGTTCCTCTGCAATATGAGGGGTGAATGGAGAAAGCAGTACGATCAGCTGCTCGAGCACTTCTCTCTTGCTGCACTTGAGGTCAGTCAGTTCATTCACGGCAATCATGAACGCACTGACAGCTGTATTGAACGAGAAGGCCTCAATATCCGTGCGGACCTTGCCGATGAGTTTATGAAGCGCCTTGAGCTCCTCCGGAGTCGCCTTCTCATCAGTCACGATGAGACCATCACGGTCGTAGAAGAGTCTCCAGACCTTTCTGATGAAGCGGTTTACACCGTCGATACCCTTCGTATCCCATGGCTTCGACTGCTCTAGAGGGCCGAGGAACATTTCATAAAGTCTCAGAGTATCAGCTCCGTAGGTATCACAGATCATATCAGGATTAACCACGTTGAACATAGACTTCGACATCTTCTCGATAGCCCATCCGCAGATGTACTCTCCGTCCTCTAGAATGAATTCCGCATCAGCAAAATCAGGCATCCATGCCTTGAATGCCTCAAGGTCGAGACGGTCGTTACGTACGATATTCACGTCAACATGGATCTCAGTAGTATCATACTGATCCTTGAGACCGAGTGAGACGAAGGTATTTGTATTCTTGATTCTGTATACGAAGTTTGAACGTCCCTGGATCATACCCTGGTTGATCAGCTTCTTGAAAGGCTCCTTCTTGCAGACATATCCGAGGTCATACAGGAACTTGTTCCAGAAACGCGAGTAGATGAGGTGGCCTGTAGCATGCTCTGTACCACCGATATACAGGTCAACATCCTCCCAGTAGCCATTAGCATCAGTTCCGACAAGAGCCTCATTGTTATGAGGATCCATATAGCGGAGATAATATGCGCTGCTGCCCGCAAATCCCGGCATGGTACTCTTCTCAATCGGATAACCGTCGTAAGTCCAGTCCTTTGCACGTCCGAGAGGTGGCTCGCCTGTCTCAGTAGGAAGGAACTTGTCTACCTCAGGAAGCTCCAATGGAAGATCTGCGAGAGTCATAGGAGTTGCAATGCCATCCTTGAAATACATAGGGAACGGCTCTCCCCAATATCTCTGACGCGAGAAGATCGCATCACGGAGACGATAGTTCACCTTTCTGTGTCCTATACCGTGCTTCTCGACATAATCTATTGCTGCAGGGATAGCTTCCTTGACTGTCATACCGTTGAGGAAGCCGGAGTTGCACATGATACCTTCCTTGGCATCAAAGCTTGACTCGCTTACGTCACATCCCTCGATAAGCGGGATGATCGGAAGATCGAAAGTCTTTGCGAAAGCATAGTCGCGGCTGTCATGTGCCGGAACTGCCATGATCGCACCTGTTCCATAACCTGCAAGTACATATTCTGAAATCCATACAGGGACCTTGTCGCCTGTAAGAGGATTAGTAGCATATGAACCTGAGAAGACTCCTGTCACCTTCCTTGCCTCCATCATTCTTTCACGCTCGGTCTTCTTCTTGGCCATCTGGAGATACTCCTCGACAGCGGTCTTCTGCTCCGGAGCCGTAAGTTTCTCAACCCACTCGCTTTCTGGAGCGAGAACCATGAATGTAACACCGAATACTGTATCAGCACGGGTAGTGAAGATGGTCATGTCATACTCCTGCGAGCCGTTCGAGACCTTGAAGTTCATCTCGGCACCCTGGCTCTTTCCGATCCAGTTGCGCTGCATATCCTTGAGTGAATCGGTCCAATCCAATTCTTCAAGATCCTCAAGAAGACGTCCTGCATAAGCAGAAACACGGAGCTGCCACTGGGTCATCTTCTTCTGCTCCACAGGATGGCCGCCACGTACAGAATATCCTTCCTTTACCTCGTCATTAGCCAATACGGTACCAAGGGCAGGGCACCAGTTTACAGCTGTTTCTCCCTGATATGCAATACGATACTGCATCAGCACAGCTGACTTCTCCTTCTCTGAGAAAGCTGCCCACTGCTCGGCGGTGAAAGGCTCGACCTCACCACATGCTGCATCTACTGCTGAGCTTCCGCCTGCTGCAAAAGCAGCCTCAAGTTCAGCTATAGGACGCGCCTTCTGCTGAACATTGTCATACCAGCATCCGAACATTTCCAGGAAAGCCCACTGGGTCCACTTGTAATACTCAGGGTCACAGGTTCTCACCTCGCGGGACCAGTCATAAGAAAAACCGATCCTGTCCATCTGCTGACGGTAACGTGCAATATTGTTCTCAGTAGTCACTGCAGGATGCTGACCGGTCTGGATGGCATACTGCTCAGCCGGGAGTCCGAATGCATCGTATCCCATAGGATGCAGTACATTGAATCCGCACAATCTCTTGTAACGGCTGTAGATATCGCTCGCGATGTATCCGAGCGGATGGCCGACATGAAGTCCAGCTCCGGACGGATATGGAAACATGTCAAGCACGTAATATTTCGGCTTAGACGAATCTATTTCGGCCTTAAATGTCTGATTGGCAGCCCAGAATGACTGCCATTTCTTCTCGATTTCCTTAAAATTGTATTCCATAGACAAATATTGAACTTTCGATTCCGCTTAAAATCCTACAAAAATAATATTATTTCTTAATTCCGAAACTGCCTTTTCCACCTTTCTTTTCCAATCTGAACTCCACCGGGACAGTCATCGAGCATCTGACCTTCTCTCCGTTCACTCGTCCCGGCCTCCATTTAGGTGACGCCGAGATGACCTTTACCGCTTCTGCATCCAGCTCCTCCGACACGCCTTTCACGACTCTTACATCCGACACCTTGCCATCCTTATTGATGACAAACTCCACCATCACACGTCCCTGAATGCCGTCCCTCACGGCGGATGCCGGATATTTGAGATACTGGTAGACCCACTCCTCCAGGAACTTACGTGGCTCAGCACTATTGAGGAATGTCGGCCTCTGATCGCACTCAAAATATGAAATCACTCCGTCCTTTTGCTGAGTCTTCTTAGGAGCCTTATCAGGATGGAAAGCGATGTCACCCTGGTAATTAGCCAATGCCAGAGTAAAGTTATATATATACTCGAGCTCGCGCTCCATCATTTCATAATCCAAGATGGACTGGGTATCCTTCTCAGTGTTATGCTCCGGATACTTTCCAGTTGTAAACATTACAGAAGGGATTTCCTTTGCGTAGAACGCACGATGATCTGACGGATATGGCTCTGCCGCAACAATTTCCGGAAGCACGGGCTGCAATTCTCCCGAAAGTGTCCGGATGATTGCATTCATATCAGCATTAGACGATGTATATGCATAAAAGCCGTTGTATCCGGTTCCCAGCATATCCAGATTTATCATGGCATCAATGTTTTCAACATCCTGAAATGACCTGTTCAGGAAATACCATGCACCTGCATACGTCTCTGCCGACGCGCCGAAGGCTACAAAAAGAACAGAGCGGCGGAACAGTATTGAATTTGTTCTGACCATTCTAGCAAGCTCCAGCATCATGGATAAGCCCGAAGCATTGCCGTTTGCACCATAAAAGATCTTTTCATATGGCTGACCGTCCATTGTCATGGTCATTGTTCCCAGATTGTCTAGCCTTGCCCCGACAACAATGTACCTGTTACGGAGTTCCTTATCATAACCGGGGATGAATCCTATGACATTACGGGACGTCAGAGTATCCCCGTTTTCCTTTTTGATACCGAAGACCTCACCCTCCCCGGAAGGAGTAATCACATCAATATCATATGATTCAAAAAAGTCCTCGACATACTCTGCGGCCATCTTTTCGCCTTCCGACCCGGCCTTACGCCCCTCCATCATGGCCGAAGACAGTTCCCTCACATGAGACTTGAGGGAAGAAACCGTTTCTCCTTCATACAGGGCATCATAGGCCGCCCCGTCACGTATCTGGGCTGAAAGCCCGACAGCCCAAAAACCAATCAGGGCAACTGCAAACAATCTTCTGACGTTCATATTATCACTGTTCATTCACAAGTATCCACGCATCCTTCGGACAGAACTTCTGAGTCCTGACCTCTTCAAAAGATGTCCTCACATCCTTGATCTTGTCACGCGGACATACTCCTACAGCAATCATGCCCGTACGGAAACGCATCTTGACAGGCTCCAAAGCAGGATCGGCAGCCAGTCTGGCCACAAACTTATCAGCATTGGATGCATCACCGAACGACCCTACTACAATATAATATCTATGATCCAGATGACCGGAAGACAATCCCTTGAGACCCTTCAGGTCATACATCATGCATTTGACAGACCTCAGATAATCACAGGCAGCAAGAGAATCCTGCTCAGCCAGTCTGGCAGCCTCCTCCTCAGCCTTTCTCACAGCCAGCAGCGAATCCTGTCTTGCCTTTTCTATCGCAGCCTCAGCCTTTTCCTTCTCCGCAACCGCTATGAGTTCCTTCCTGTCCTGAATGTCAGCACTGGTAGGACGGCCGGCAACCTTCCTGAAAAAGTCACATCCGGACAGGCACATCAGCGAAAGCAATGCTATCAATATGAAATTCTTCTTCATAACTAATTACAATAATGCACATTAGTGCAAATTTAACGATTAAATGGTCTGAGACAAAATAAAAGTGATATATTTGCAGCCTTAAATACAATTATTTTGCGCCGACAGATAAGGATCATAACCATCTTGCTTATATACATCTGTTCCATGTTATGCAGCAACATGGGAAACAAGGCATATGGACAGACACTCATCTTTCCCGAAGCCTGGATGAAGCCATGGTATGAAACTGCGCCACTTTTCAAGGAAGACACCCTTACGATCCGCATCATGGGAGATATCATGATGCACAGCAAGCAGATCGAGAACACATCCCGAAACGGCGGCATGTCCTACGATTTCAGTTCCTTCTTCCAATTCATCGAAGACGATATAAGAGAAGCTGACCTGGCCATAGGCAACATGGAATTCACGCTCGCCGGCAAACCCTACTGCGGTTACCCAAGCTTTTCCGCCCCAGACGGTTTTGAGACCTATCTCGCAGACTGCGGCTTCGACATCTTTCTCGCATCCAACAACCATATCTACGACAAGGGGGAAACGGGAGCGGAGAGAACCCTGATCAAATATCGCGAACTGAAAGACAAATACGGAACAGTTTTCACAGGACTGGCTGGAGACAGTTCCGAAATGGAAGAGCAGATGCCCCTCACATTGCTCCGAAAGGGAATCCGGATCGCGCTTGTCAACTTCACATACGGCACCAATATGGGTATCGGGTCCCAGTGGCCGGCAATTGTAAGAAGCAGCGACAGAAATGATATTGCCGCAGCTATCGACAAAGCACAGGAAAATAATGCTGACCTCATAATTGCACTGCCGCATTGGGGAATGGAATATCAGCTCAAACACTCCAGAAGCCAGGAAGACCTGGCAAAGTGGCTTGTAGAAGCCGGAGCCGACATGATCATCGGATCCCATCCTCATGTAATCCAGGACTATCAGGAAATCAACGGTATCCCGGTCGCCTACTCGCTGGGAAATGCCGTATCCAACATGAGCGCCACCAATACCCAGCTTGAACTGATGGCAACCATAAGGATTGTAAGAAGAAATAATGGAGACATCGATATCCTCCCGATAGATTTCACGTATCTATGGTGCTCACTACCAGGTGGATACATTAATTCATATACAGTCATTCCGGTAGCGGATTTCATCGGGACCCGAGAGAGCTGGCAAGGTAGTTGGGAATACGATAAGATGGTCGCGACCTACCACCGTGTAATTAAAACAAGCGGCATTCCAGATGCCGGGGCAAAAACAGAATAAAACAGATCACAACCATTATAATGAGCAGACACACAATCAGACTCGAAGCTATCGATCCCGTAGACATCTACGGACCTGCAAACAAGAACCTTGAAGCATTCTGCAGCTATTTTCCGGAACTGAAGATTGCAGCAAGAGGGCAGGAAATAATCCTTGAGGGTAAAGATTCGGATATTGAGCTTTTCGAAAAGAAACTTAATATGCTGATAGAACGAAAGCACCACAAGATGAATGTAACTCCGTATGATGTGGAAGATCTGTTTGACGGCGAATCGACTCCGGACAGATACAAGTTACGCGGAGACGCCGTCATAGTACATGGAAACGACGGAAAGCCGATAAAGGCCCGCAACCGCACTCAGGAGGAGATGGTAAAGGCCTATTTCGAAAATGACCTCATCTTTGCTGTCGGCCCGGCAGGAACAGGAAAGACATATATCGCTATTGCACTGGCTGTCAGAGCTTTGAAAAACAGGGAGATCAAGCGCATCATACTCACCCGCCCGGCAGTAGAAGCCGGAGAAAGACTGGGATTCCTCCCGGGAGACCTCAAGGACAAGCTCGACCCATATCTCCAGCCGCTATACGATGCTCTCGGGGACATGATTCCGGCGAAAAGGCTTCAGGAATTCATGGCAGAGGGAACCATCCAGATCGCTCCCCTGGCATATATGAGAGGTCGCACCCTTGACCGCGCATGCGTCATCCTGGATGAAGCTCAGAATACCAATCTCGGACAGCTGAAGATGTTTCTTACCCGAATGGGATGTGACGCTAAATTCATCGTTACCGGAGATGCAAGTCAGATAGACCTTCCAAACAAACGCGACTCCGGCCTGCTCAAGGGCATCGAACTGACTAAAAAGATCAAGGGCATCGAAACAATCACCTTCAGAAATGAAGACATTGTCCGACACCCTTTAGTCGCAAAAATCGTCAAGGCTTTTGACAGCCTCTCAGATTAGAGAGGCTTACCGGCCTTTACAACCTCGTTATACTTATTGTAACCTGCCTCATACTCAGGACCTTCTGAGTAGAAACGGTAGTATACGTTCTTGAGGTATTCAGCGATGCTTACCTTAAGGCTATCATCCTTTGTTACTGCATACGCCTTCTCGAATGGCTCGATTGCAGCCTTCAAAGTCTTTACAAACTGATCGTTGAGCGCCTGATACTTCGCATCATCAAGCTCATTTGAAGCCTTATCCTGAAGTTCGATTGCGATATTATAGAACATCACACCCTTTCCGATATAACCGAACTCATATTCAGGATTGATACCTTCACATGCATCGTAAGCAGCAACAGCCTTCTCAACATATTCGTCAGCCTTTGAAGGATCAGCTGTACGAAGCTCATTATAGATGTTACCCTCAACGTAGTAGAGAGAAGCATTGTCAGGCTCGTTTTCCTTTGCAAGAGAGATAAGCTCGAACAGTCTGTTAGGATCCTGATTGTTAGTCATGTAGTAGTTGATCAGACCGATAAGGATACTCTGACTGTCTGGGAACACGCCAAATCCCTGCTCAAGAACGTCTTTAGACTTTTCCTTGTCACCAAGCTTCTCATAAATTGTAGAAAGTCTTGCGAACACCTCACCATTGTCATAGTAATAACCGTTCTCAAGGCAAGACTCGAAATAACCCTTTGCAGAAGCATAGTCCTCAACCATCATTGCAGTGAATCCGGCATTGTAGAGTGAGTTGGTGTCAAGCTGGCTGAGAGGAGCTGTAGCCTTTGCATCAGCAGCAAGAGCAAACAGCTTGCTTGCCTCCGCATAATCACCTAATGTATAGCTGTTGTAAGCGTCGTTCACATACTTCTGACTGATCTCGTCAAGGCCAGCCTTGATATCCTTCACCTTAGAACCCTTTACATCAACCTCATATGCCTTCTTGTATGCATCCAGAGCACCTGCGAGAGCATCCTCGCATACAGGCTTTGTAACTACGATAAGTGCAAGCTGACCTGCCTGATTGAAGTAGAAGTCCTTGTTATCATAGGTCTCTTTCATATATGGAGTCTGAGCCACTACAACCTGCTCTGTAGCAAGCGGTTTCTCACTTCCCATAAGAAGCTGGAGTTCCTGCTTCGAAGCTCCGATCCAAACATTTCCTGCAGGAGCGTTATATGCATCCATATAAGCCTTTGCAAGCTTGGTCCAAGTCGCAACCTTTGTTGCCTTCTTAGGATTCTCAGCAGCTACCTTTGCACTCTCCACAGCCTTCTTTGCTGCATCTGGAGACTTAACCTGTGCATCAGCCACCTGTACTGCCAGGAGAACTGCCAATGCGATAAGAATTCTTTTCATAATGTTTTGGTATTAAGTTATTTATTCATTGTTCTGTTCAGTCGGTTGCTCCGTCTGCTGGTCTACCGGCTGCTCTACCGGCTGCTCAGGAGTCTCCTCCTCGCTCTTGTTTACCGCAGATACCGCAGCGATCGAGTCACCTTCCTTGATGTTTATCAGACGTACGCCCTGGGTCGCACGACCTGCGACCTTGATGCCCGAAACGGCCATTCTGATGGTAAGGCCGGAACGGTTGATGATCATAAGGTCATTTTCATCAGTAACATTCTTGATTGCAACGAGAGAGCCTGTCTTTTCGGTGATATTCAGCGTCTTGACACCCTTTCCGCCTCTACTTGTCCTGCGGTACTCGTCAAAGTCCGAGCGTTTTCCATAGCCATGCTCACTGACAACGAGTATACTATGTGCGGATGCATCTTCTGCTGAAGGATCATAGGTTATCATGCCGACTACCTCGTCATCTTCATCAATATTTATGCCACGCACTCCGGAAGCAGTTCTACCAAGGGCTCTTGCATCAGTTTCATCGAAGCGGCAGCAGCGTCCCTTGCGTCCTGCAAGAAGGATTTCGCTGTGACCGTTTGTCATCACCGCCTCGAGGAGTTCGTCTCCGTCACGGACAGTAATGGCGATAACTCCGTTTGTACGAGGACGCGAATATGCCTCAAGTGATGTCTTCTTTATGATACCCTTCTTGGTTCCGAGTACGATGTAATTGTTGTTTACATAGTCCTCATCCTTGAGGTTCTTCACGTTAAGATATGTCTTGATCTTGTCGTCCGCCTCGATATTGATCACATTCTGGATCGCACGGCCCTTTGAAGCGCGTGACCCTTCCGGTATCTCGTATACCTTGAGCCAGTAGCAGCGTCCGTTCTGAGTAAAGAGAAGCATAGTGCTGTGCATGTTAGCCACATAGATATGCTCGATGAAGTCCTCATCACGTGTCGCACTTCCCTTCATGCCTACGCCGCCACGGTTCTGGAGACGATATTCAGTAAGAGAAGTCCTCTTGATATATCCGAGATGTGAGATTGTGATCACCACATCCTCATCAGCGTAGAAGTCTTCAGGATTGAATTCCTCCGCAGAGAGTGCAATTTCTGTTCTTCTTGCATCACCGTATTTTTCCTTCATTTCAAGGGTCTCGTCCTTGATGATGCCGAGCTGCATGCTCTCGTTGGCGAGGACATCCTGACAATACTGGATGAACTTCATGAGCTCGTCATACTCGCTCTGAAGTTTTTCCCTTTCGAGTCCTGTGAGCTGGCGAAGCCTCATTTCCACGATAGCAGTAGCCTGAAGATCGGAGAATCCGAATGTTGCCATAAGCTCTGCCTTGGCATCCTCGACATTCTTTGAAGAACGGATGATATTGATGATCTGATCGATCACATCAAGCGCCTTGAGAAGTCCTTCGAGGATATGAGCTCTCTTCTGTGCCTTGTCAAGATCGAACTTGGTCCTTCTTACGATAACCTCATGTCTGTGCTTGACGAAATATTTGATAAGGTCCTTGAGGTTGAGCGTACGAGGACGTCCGTTGACAAGGGCCACATTGTTTACTGAAAAGCTTGACTGGAGCGGGGTATACTTGAAAAGAGTGTTGAGCACAACGTTTGCATTCGCATCCTTCTTGAGACGGATAACGATGCGCACACCCTTCATTGTAGTCTCGTCATTGATATATGAGATACCCTCAATCTTCTTATTCTCAACAAGTTCAGCGATCTTTTCGATCATCTCCCTCTTGTTGACCATGTAAGGAATCTCAGTTACGACGATGGTCTCACGACCTGAATCACTCACTTCGATATCTGTCTTCGAACGGATCACGATACGTCCGCGACCGGTCTCGAATGCATCCTTGATGCCCTGACGTCCCTGGATGATACCTCCCGTAGGGAAATCCGGGCCCTTCACATAATGCATCAGTTCTTCAACTGTGATTTTAGGATTGTCGATATAAGCACATATCGCATCGCAGCACTCGGTAAGATTGTGCGGAGCCATGTTGGTAGCCATACCGACAGCAATACCTGACGAACCGTTCAGAAGGAGAAGAGGAATCTTGGTCGGCAGAACAGTAGGCTCCTGAAGGGAGTCGTCGAAGTTGTTCTGAAAATCAACCGTATCCTTTTCAAGATCAGCAAGAACCTCATCAGAAAGCTTTGAGAGCTTGGCTTCTGTATATCGCATCGCAGCCACAGGGTCGCCGTCCATGGAACCGAAGTTACCCTGTCCGAATACGAGAGGATATCTCAGACTCCAGTCCTGTGCCATACGGGCCATTGCATCATAAACGCTTGAGTCGCCATGCGGGTGGAACTTACCGAGAACCTCACCGACGATACGGGCAGATTTCTTGGTCTGGCTCGTATGTCTCAAGCCGAGGCCATCCATTCCGAAAAGCACTCTTCTATGAACAGGCTTGAAACCGTCGCGCACGTCCGGGAGGGCCCTGGACACGATTACAGACATGGAGTAGTCGATATACGCACTCCTCATCTGCTGGTCGATATTCACCTGCTCAATTCTACCTGTCTTTACTTCATTTTCCATATATGAATTTTACTTTATGTACTTATTTTTGCATCTTGGCAAAGTTACGAAAAAATTAGTAATTTTGTGCAACCAATATCGATTTTGTTTTAACGTTTTCATATTTGAGCCAGACATGGAAATCAGCATATCAGATGAGTTGAACTCAATCATCAATTTTTCTCGCGAAGAGGCCATGAGAACCGGCAGTTACGGCATCGCACCTGACCATCTTTTCCTCGGTATCCTGCGCCACGGAGAGAATTCCGCCGTCGATACCTTGAGAGGACTTGGGACCGACATCAGCGAGATGAAGCAGTTCATCGACAGCCGCATCTTTACAAACGAGCACATCCCATACTCGGAGATCGACCGCATATCTTTTTCACGCGGAGCTCAGAACACACTGAGCTTCACTATATTGGAAGCGACAAAAGTGCATTCCCGCGAAGCATCTTCCCAGCATCTGCTCCTGGCCTTGTGCCGCACAAGCGATTCTTATGGATCGACCTACCTGCATGATCTTGGAATAGGATACAACAGCATATACAAATACCTGGACAGCAACGACATGCTGGACGACGGCACAGACGGGTACAGCCCCGACCGGGAAAGGCCTCGCGACGAAGAGGAGGTGCCTGACATACGGATCAGAGCCGTCACTCAGGAAAAACAGGACGAACCTCAGATTTCCCCTCTCGAGGAGTTCGGATATGACATTACAAAGGCTGCAAAAGAGGGCAAGCTGGATCCGCTGGTAGGTAGAGAAGACGAGATACAGCGTGTCATACAGATTTTGGGCAGACGCAGAAAGGACAACCCGATGCTCGTCGGAGACCCCGGCGTAGGAAAATCAGCGATAGTGGAAGGCATAGCCATCAAGATCGTCACCGGGGACATCCCGCCCGCTCTAGCCGGCAAACGCCTGATATCCTTGGACTTAGGCTCCATAGTAGCCGGGACGAAATATCGCGGAGACTTCGAAAAGAGGCTCAAATCAATAATAAACGAGGTGGCAGCAGACCCCGATGTGATACTCTTCATAGACGAATTCCACACAATCGTGGGAGCCGGAGGAGCATCAGGCAGCCTTGATGCTGCCAACATGCTGAAACCTGCACTTGCCAGAGGCGACATCCAGTGCATAGGCGCAACCACGCTGGATGAATTCAGAAAGAATGTGGAAAAGGACGGGGCGCTGGACAGACGTTTCCAGAAGATTGTGGTCGAGCATACGGATATAGCCCAGTCAATCTCCATTCTGGACCGGCTGAAGACCAATTATGAAAAGCACCATAACGTCATCTACACAGATGAGGCCCTCGAGGCATGCGTCAGAATGTCAGAGAGATACATCACTGACCGCTGTCTTCCTGACAAGGCAATAGACGCTATGGATGAGGCCGGATCGATGGTAAGACTCAACAACCCTGACAAAACCGGACATGTTACAGCAGAGGATGTAGCTACAGTGATTTCAAAAATGACAGGAATCCCTGCCGGCAACATCGCGGAGAGTGAGGGCATAAGACTGATGAAGATGCGTCAGAAGCTGCAGGCTGCCATCATCGGTCAGGATGAGGCAATAGACAAGGTAGTGCGCGCGATCCAGCGCAATCGCGCAGGCATCAAGGACCCTGGCAAGCCGATAGGCACGTTCATGTTCTTCGGCCCTACTGGAGTCGGCAAGACCCAACTGGCAAAGTCTCTGGCAGAGTATCTGTTTGATTCTGATGAGAATATGATCAGGCTGGATATGAGCGAATATATGGAGAAGTTCAATGTTTCAAGACTTATAGGAGCTCCTCCGGGATATGTGGGATATGAGGAAGGCGGCCAGCTCAGTGAAAGGGTGAGACGCAAGCCATATTGCGTGGTGCTGCTGGACGAGATAGAGAAGGCGCACCCGGACGTATTCAACCTGCTGCTTCAGGTGATGGATGAAGGCAGACTGACAGACAGCAACGGCCGCACTGTAAGCTTCAGGAACACCATTGTCATCATGACATCCAATGTAGGCAGCCGCGAACTTGAGGAATACGGCTCAGGAGTCGGATTCAACACAGCAGGAAAGAACGTTTCCCACAACAGGAAGGCAGTTCTTGAAAAGGCCGTGAAAAAGGCATTCCCTCCTGAATTCATCAACAGAGTGGATGAGCAGGTATTCTTCAATCCTCTCACCAAAGAGGATATCGAAAAGATAATCGACATCGAGATAAAGGGGCTCAAGAGCCGTGTCAAGGACGCCGGATTTGAATTGAGGATCACTCCTGCCGCCAAGAGGTTTGTGGCCGAAGAGGGTTACGACCCAAGCTACGGGGCAAGGCCGTTGAAAAGAGCCATACAGCGTTTCATCGAGGATCCGGTATCCGAACATATCATAACCGAAAGGATGATATCAGGCAAGAAGGGAATACCATACGGCAAGATACGCGTAAGTCTTGACAAGGACAAGGAAAACACCCTGGTGGAATGGGTCTAGGCCACATTTATTATCTCAAGATCCAGTTCATCAATAAGGTCTGCCATTGCCATAAAGGTTTCTTCAGATGCGATCATTGCGCTGAGGCGTGAAAGAGTGTCTGTTGTATTCATAGCTGTTTCATTTAACTGATGCAAAGGTAAAGCCGCTATGTGCTATTATAAGGCACAAGCAATATTTTTTAAGAAAATTGCTTACATTTATCACAAATTTTGGAAAAGGCATATGGAAACAGGTGAAAGATATACCGATAAATTAGCTAAGTACATCATGATAGCGGCGGCTATGGTTCTGATCGGCCTTACCTGCTGGTATCTGAGAACTATCCTGCTTTATATAATCGTAGCAGTAGTCGTATCGCTCATAGCCAAGCCGCTGATGGAGCTGATGAAGAAGGTCGGCATCAAGGGCAGAAGGCTGCCTGACTGGATTCTGGCAGCTCTTTCGCTGACGATTGTGACATGTACTTTGCTCGGAGTGATCAGTCTTGTCGTACCTATAGTGAGCGGAATAATCAAGAACATTTCGTTCGAAAGCATTGAAGCTGCCATGGGAGGCGTATCTGACCCGTTGGCACAATTCAATGCCTTCATGTGCAAGACTTTCCCCCGCCTTGGAAACGACTTCAGAATAGAAATGGTGCTGGTTGAGGAAATCCAGAGCATGTTTGACATTTCCGAGGTGTCATCCCTGATCGGCTCAGCCGCCAACTACCTCAAGAGTCTTGCAATCGGTATGTTTTCTGTCGCATTCATAGGATTCTTCTTCACCAAGGATGACGGCACATTCACCAAGATAGTCTGCGCACTCGTGCCTGACAAATACGAAAAGACTACAGAAAAAGCCATAGAGGATATCGGCCACCTGCTTTCAAGGTATTTTGTCGGTGTGGTGATCGAAATACTTGGCGTCGCCCTCCTCAACTTCCTTGGCCTTTACTTCATCGCACGACTAGGGTTCAACGCTTCAATAGGTATTGCCTTCCTTACAGGTATACTCAACGTGATACCGTACGTCGGTCCACTACTGGGAGTAATATTGGGAACGGTCCTCGGGATACTTATCAAATACAGCAGCGCCACCCCGCTCGGACTCGATGTCAATTTCTGGATATTTACAGCCATACTGATAGCGATATTCTGTTTCACACAGCTGATAGACAACATCTTGTATCAACCTGTCATATACTCTACCAGCATCAAGGCAAAACCGCTTGAAATCTTTATAGTCCTGCTGATCGTAGGGCATATAGGCGGAGCTTTTGCAATGATTGCTGCAATCCCGATGTATACGGTGGTGCGAGTCATTGCCTTCAGGTTTTTCGGAGACTACAAGGCAATCAAACGGTTGATTCCAGATGAGAAACTTATTACAAGAACAAGGAGAAACGAAAATGAATAAGAGACTGATCAAGATTGCGGCAATTGTAATTGTCATGGCATCAGGCTGGACAGCCTTTGCCCAAAGTTCTGAGATAAAGCCAAGTGCCACTTACCTATATATGCAGCGTGACACATGCAGCCTATATATGGACGTGTATGAACCCGCAGCAGGCAGCGCAACCCAGATAAACGGCATTGAAAAGCCAACCGTCATCTTCATGTTTGGAGGAGGGTTCATCCATGGGACACGCGACGACAAGAGTTACAACAGGTGGTTCAAGGATATGACCGATAATGGTTACAGGATAATCTCTATCGATTACCGCCTGGGACTGAAAGGCACAAATAAGGTAGGCGTAGCACAGGCTAAGGTCCTGAACAAAGCCATTCATATGGCGGTAGAAGACCTGTTCAGTGCCACTGCCTTCATTCTGGACAACACACAGGAACTAGGTGTAAGTGCAGACAATCTGGTGATCAGCGGTTCGTCAGCAGGGGCAATTACCGTAATGCAGGCTGAATACGAATTATGCAACAGGACCAAATGGGCAGAGGTTCTACCTCATGACTTCAACTATGCTGGTGTCATGTCGTTCTCCGGAGCCGTCTTCTCGACAAAAGGAAAAGTAAAATACAAGGAGCGCCCATGCGCAACCCTCATGCTGCACGGAACTGCCGACAAACTGGTCCCTTACAAGCAGATAGCATTCTTCAACCTGGGATTCTTCGGAGGAGGAAAACTGGTCGAGAGGTTTGAAAAGTTCGGATACAACTATAATATGTATCACTTCCTGGATTACGGCCACGAGGTTGCCGGATCGATGGGCACAACAGTCGACCTGCAGTGCAAGTTCCTGGAATGCAACGTGATGCAGAAAAAGGAAAGAATCGTCGAAGCATGGATTTCAGACCCTGATGTCTACAAAGGATCCGGTCCTCAATCCCGAAAGGAACTTTACGGCAAATAAAAGAAAGAGGATCACTAAAAATAATGTGCGCTAAGTTAAACACGCACCATTTTTCCAATCACCTGACAATCAACACATTACACAGTACACCCATGTTTAACCCTCACTTTAAGAGGTAGGTTAAACATGGGCGTAATTGTAATATCCTAAGAATCAATATATTAGAAAGTAAGGCGTGTTTAACCCCAGACGAAGCTATCTTTACTCAGCGAGTTTGTCGAGGCAGAGTTCGATGAGCTTGCGGACCTGCGGCTTATAGTCAGGATTGGAAGCCTTGTGGTGACGGTGGGCTATGATGCAGCATACCGTACCTGCGTTATGGCCGAGATGAGCGGCGATACCAGCAATTGCAGAGCCTTCCATTTCAAAGTTTGTAACCTTTTCATCGCCGAATCTGAAGCTCTCGAATGTATCAAGCATATCAGGCATGGCCAGGGGCATGCGGAGAACTCGTCCCTGAGGACCATAGAAGCCGGAAGCGGCTATGGTCATTCCCTTAACAGTGCAGTCACGGAACTTCTCGATCATCTTCTCTCCCGCTCTCACGAAATAAGGATCAGGAAGATGCTTGTTCCAGCCTGTATGATTCTTGAAAGCCTCTTCTATATCCAGGAGGGAAATCTTGTCTCTGTCTGCATACCAGTTCATCAGACCGTCACATCCGACTGATATATGCGAGAACACGAATGCTCCGAGCGGAATCTCAGGCTGAATGGCTCCTGAGGTGCCGATTCTGAGGATATTCAGAGTTCTATGAACCGGCTTGACCTCTCTGGTCTCGAAGTCGATGTTGGCAAGAGCATCAAGCTCATTCATTACGATATCGATATTGTCAGTACCGATTCCGGTAGAAAGGGCAGTCATTCTGACACCCTTGTATTTTCCTGTCACAGAAACAAATTCGCGGGAAGCATGCCTGAATTCCTTTTCATCAAAGTATTCTGCAATCATATCCACTCTGCCGGGATCACCGACAAGAATTACATTGTCTGCAAGTTCTTCAGGACGGAGATGAAGGTGAAATACCGACCCGTCGCCATTGATTATAAGTTCTGATTCTGCAATTTTCATATTCTCTATCGTTTTACTGATACTCAAAGTTTGTCTAACTGCTGTCAAATTTAGCTTTTTCCTATGAAAATTCCTATTTTTGTGCCAAATATAGAACCATATGTGGAAAAGAATTCAGACGCTTTATCTGGCGATATCAACAGGACTCATCATTTCCCTGTTCTTCTGCAGATACGCAACAGCCATCGGAATCGAGGGCGACGACGCCGTAATAAGATACTATGAAAGGACTTCATATCTGCTCATGCTCATAATGCTGCTTACCGCAGACATCTTTGCAATATGCACATTCAAGTCCCCTATGCTGCAGGCAAGGGTAAGCATGATAGGAGCTCTGGCAATGCTCGGATTTCAGATATGGCTGGGAATAGACTATTTCATGTACAAGGACGCTTTTGTCTTTTCTATAACAATGCTTTTCCCGCTTCTTTGTACATTCCTGAACTTCCTTGCGGCCCGAAGCGCGATGGTTGACGGATTCACGGTTCAGGCAGCAATCAGGAAGAAAAATCAGAAAAAGGGCAGAAGGAAATGATCCGCTTACTCTGACACGATATCAGTAGCCCTTTCCAGAGCCGGGATGATATGAGGGAAGATATTCTCTTTTCCTATTTCCTCATCAACACCGAACTTTACAAGTGTAGCCATTACTTTGTCTGTCACTCCTGACAGGATTACGGTTACACCTCTCTTATGCGTACGTTCGCACAGGTTCCTGAGGTTGTTGACACCGGTAGAATCGATGAACGGAACACGGCGCATTCTGATGATACGCACCTTGGTTCCCTTCTTCTTTGTTCCTTCGAGTTCTTCAAAACGGCTGGCAAGTCCGAAGAAGAAAGGACCGTCAATCTCATAGACCTCCACACCCTTAGGGATGAACAGGCGGTCAGTATCTACCATTGCAGCTTTCTCCGGATCCTCAGTTGCAGCAACTGTATCATCCTGAAGAACACTGACATGGGTAGTCTGCATGACACGGCGGACAAAAAGCACGATAGCCAGCACCACACCAACCTCAATAGCGATCGTAAGATCGAAGATCACTGTAAGGAAGAACGTAAGCAGCAGTACTGCAACATCAGAACGGTCTCCTCTGAGGAGGTACTTGAATGTCCTCCATTCACTCATATTATATGCAACCTGAACCAGGATAGCTGCCAGACATGCCATCGGCACGTAAGACACATACGGCATAAGGAACAGGAAGATAAGCAGAAGGACAACTGCATGAACAAGTCCTGTAACCGGAGATTTTCCGCCGTTGTTTATGCTGGCCATAGTTCTGGCAAGAGCACCTGTAGCCGGAATACCTCCGAACATAGGAGTCACGATGTTGGCAATACCCTGTCCTATGAGTTCGGTATTGGCATGATGTCTCTTTCCTGTCGCACCATCTGCAACCATGGCTGCAAGCAATGATTCCACAGCACAAAGAATAGCAATGGTAAAGGCTGGTGAAACCAGGGCCGGAAGATCGGAGAACTGGAAATTGGACAGACTGAAGGAAGCCGCCTGACTGACGTTGCTTCCACCGGATCCGATAGTAGCGAATGAAAAATCGGTGAAATGGCTGGTCAGCAGAGATACCACAACCGCAAAGATCAACGCTATGAGCGAGCCAGGAATCTTCTTGGTTACGCGTTTCCATGCGAAACAGATGAACAGACAGGCCATGCTCAAGGCAAACTCCAGCCAATTGACGCTGCCTTCAGTAAAATAGTATATCCACTTTCTGATGAATTCGCTAGGTACCCCCGAATAGAAGTCCTCCGGCATAGCGCCAAGACCGAGGCCGAAAAAGTCATTCATCTGGGTAGAGAAAATAGTCAAAGCGATACCGCTGGTAAATCCCACCACAATAGGATAAGGAATATACTTGAAGATCTCTCCCATCTTGAACAGGCCCATCAGCACAAGGAAAACACCCGCCATGATGGTCGCGATGAAGAGTCCCTCTATCTGATATTCTGCGATGATTCCGGCGATGATTACAATAAAGGCTCCCGTAGGACCTCCGATAAGAAAATCCGAGCCTCCGAAGAACGAAATCAGGAAGCCGGCAATGATAGCGGTAATCAACCCGTTCTGAGGAGGTACACCGCTGGCAGTGGCAAAGGCGATTGCCAAAGGGAGTGCAATGATACCGACGATGATGCCGGCTATAAGGTCTGATACAAATTTAGAACTGCTGTACTGACCTTTCTTGAAGAGCCCGAACAGTTTGGGCTGGAATACGTCTTTCAGGTTAAATTTCATGATCACTATAATTATTACACACTACTATATATCTTATTCTCAATCAGCCATGAAGGCTTCAAATCGTTTTGCATTGTTCAGTTCCGCCTCCTTGACCGAGGCAGCAACCACCCTGGTCGTAACTTTTGAAGAAGGTTTGGAAATGATACGCACCATGCTGTCAGTCTTATCCACGACCGGGAAGGACTTGGACGAATAGAACATTCCTGCACCGATCGGGAACGGGGTTTCTGTCTTTTTTACCGGATGTTTTCCCCATACACTGATGTAACCTTCCTCATAAACGACTTTCTGTCCTTCATGACAGTTCACTCCTGTCAGGAACTGGACCTTCTTGCCGGAAAGCTCAGTTGCGGTCACCTCAGCTACACGTGATTTCACGTTGACATCCACTCTGATGGATATATCCACAAAATCACCGTTATATGCAACTCCATAGGCAATAACCTCAGCATATGAGCCTTTCTTGGTATCCCCCACTCTTGCAGTACGACCTTTGGTAGCCTCAAGTTTCACCTCCTTTTCACCATCCCACAGAGCTATGCCGCCAAGGCCTACAGTCTTACCGGCAATGTACCCATCAGCTCCTGCCGAAAGCGTATCCTGCTGTCCTTGGGTAGGATACCACAGGTACTTCATCAGTTCCATTCCGCGTCCAGACTTCGAATACACATCAATAGCTCCGCTGTCATTGAAATATATGCGCAGAGCCATATGACTGTTCTCTACAGCCGGACCATGGTGACCTACCTTATTATATTGGTTGCCTGTCTCTGATACGATCTCGGAAACCTGAAGCGAATCAGAACGCCAGAACAGGCTTCTGGCAGTCTGAGCTGCGGCCTCGGCCGAAACCATCGCCAATATCGCAAAAACTGTTAGAACCTTGGTGAGTTTTTTCATAATATTCATTCTGACGGTTTCTCAAAAAACGAGAAATGCACATTACCGTATTTTCTTTCCTTGACAAAGAAGGGATGATTCTCAAAACTGTATTCTTCCGGATGCTCCAGGATAAAGTAGGCTCTGGGATGAAGAATATCTTTCGAAAACACCTTATCCGGGATTGTAGCAAGATCTTCAAGGGCATAAGGCGGATCGGCAAAGATTATATCGAACTTCTCATGGCAGATCTCAAGGAATTCGAACACATTATGTCTGACTACCGTAAGATTGTCCATACCGAATTTTGCAGCCTGCGATTTTATGAAGTTGGCATGCAGGGGAAGCATCTCCACGCAATAGACCATGCCTGCCCCTCTGGAGGCGAATTCATATGAGATGGCTCCGGTACCGCCAAACAGGTCAAGTACCTTCAGGCCCTCCATTTCATACTCATTGTTAAGGATGTTGAACAGGCCTTCCTTGGCGAAATCAGTAGTAGGACGCGCCTTATATCCCTGTGGCGGCATTATGGTCTTGCCGCGCAATTTTCCTCCGATTATCCTCATACATCAAATCTGCTCAACGTTCTTGAAATACCTGTAGAGGGAAAGTTCCTGATCTTCCTCAAGAGTTGTCCGGAAGAATATTGACGACACCTCAGGATTAAGCTGCAACTTCTTCAGGGTCAAGAAGATGAAATACTGAGCAGTCGTGAAGTCAAAAGCCTTGAATGTGTTGCAGAACAGAAGGCTCTTTCCCTGCGCCACAACTAGATAAAGATAATCATCCTTGTATGAAGCAAGTATCTTGTTATACTCCGGGATATCACGGAGGGCTTTCAGCATATAATACAATTCCGGCAACGGTCTTGCCTTATTGCCATCTTCCATCAGTACAGTCTCTGCGACTACTCTTGGCAATGACCCGGCAGGAGTAGCGGAATAAAGCAGCATTGCTGCAAATTCCGGAACGGGTACATATTCAACCGAATCCTCTTCCTTGATTTCTACAACCTCTGAGAGCGCATGCCTTGCAGCCTCAGGCACAAAGAACTGCGCCGGGACAAGGGTACACTTCGGAGTGAACATGGCAACTTCAACAGATGGATAACGCTTTTGAAGTTCCGGCGTACTGAATATACGCTCAGCACTCATCCAACCGGAAGAATGCATATCACCATCGGCTTGTATCTTAAAAGAATATCCACTCAAGCCGACTTGAATGGATATTCTGTTTGCTATATCTTTCATAGTCATCAGACTACTCCCAGTTACCAGCGTTGTTGTTAGGCTTTTCAAGATCACCAACCTTGAGGCCAGGATAAAGCTCCCGTTCCTCCTTTTCGGCAATTGTATTGACTACGAGCTGAGCATCAAGTCCCTTAAGAAGTGACTTATATGGCGCTCTAGCCTCAAAGAGAGGAACCCTCACAGCCTGGAGCTCTCTTACCTCAGCCTTCATGTAGATTGAATCTCCGCCGCTGAAAGGAATGAAAGCAAGTGAATCCACACAGAAGTCAGCTCTGTCAGTGAAGAGAGTATCCTTGATAGGCATCTCATGCTCGATAGCAAACCAAAGGTTCCTGTCACCTGCTTCATAAAGCTGATGGAGCTGCTCCGGAATATCCTTAGCCTTCACTCCTCTTGCCTTAAGTCTCTTGGTAACTTCTGCTGTGTGCACATTCATCAAAGAGTCATCAGGAGAACCAACCTGGAGCACAACCTTCATCTTACCCTCGTTGTAGAACAACTTGAGAGAGTCAATTGTTGGAGAATAACGTGAGTAGACATTCTTGTAAGCCTCCTGCAGAGTACGGATATCCTTCATTCTCTGAATCGCTACAGCCTCGCGGGCAGACTTGTCATTTTCATAGCGAACCGGCTTTGCAATAGAGTCAACGTTCAGCCAGACGAGCAGCACGATTGCCGCAGGCAGAAGCAGGAAGGTAAAGATTTTCTTAATAATTGATCCCATTATTTTAACTTTAAATATTTTCCTTAAAAAATGCCGGACAAAGTTAGGAAATTGATTTATGAAATGCAATATAATTTTGTATTTTTGCATCGTCAAAAAACCATGGAAAGATGAATTACCACAATGCTTCAGACATAAAAAGGCTCATGGAATCGCTGAGTAACTCGACCGGCATAGTCATTGTTACCCATATGAAACCTGACGGAGATGCTGTCGGATCCAGTGTCGGAGCATACCATTTCATAAAATCCGTTCTCAAGAAAGATGCGGTCATGGTGATGAATGACAGATATCCCGGATTTCTGGACTTTCTGACAGATGAGGACACAAGGAAAGACATGATCATATACGCCGAGGACAGCAGCAGAGCAGCAGCCCTCATAGCAAAAGCCGACACTATCATATGTCTGGACTTCAATGCATTCCACAGAACCGACAACCTGGCTCCCCTGCTGGAATCTTCAAAGGCATTCAAGATTCTGATAGACCACCATCTGTATCCGGAAAGCGATAAATTCGACATTGTCTTTTCAGTTCCCGGAATCTCGTCCACCTGCGAACTTGTATATCAGATACTGATGGAGTCCGAACAGACAGGCAATGATGCCACGAAACTGCCGGCCGGGTGCGCTACCGCCCTGATGACAGGAATGACAACAGACACCAACAACTTTGCAAACTCGGTTTTCCCTTCTACCCTGATCATGGCTTCGGAATTGATAGCAGCCGGCGTCGACCGGGACAAGATTCTGGAGAACCTTTTCAACTGTCACTCCGAAAACAGGCTCAGACTCATGGGACACATGATGAAGGATCTGCTGAAGATAACTGCTGACGGCGTCGCCTACATCATACTTGACAAAGCCACCCAGCAGGCTTACAACATAACCGAGGGGGATACTGAAGGATTCGTGAACATGCCGCTGTCAATCAAGGACGTACGCATCAGCATGCTGCTCAAGGAAGACACTGACCGCATCAGGGTATCGATAAGATCCAAGAAAGGCACATCGGCAAATGCGCTTGCGAGGCTGTACTTCAACGGAGGCGGACACGAAAATGCAGCAGGCGGCAAGCTGATGATTCCTGTAGGAGACGTGGAGGATTATGTAAGGAAGCATACACACCTATATATAGTAGAAGATGAGAACAGACGTTAAGATACTGCTGGGAGCATTCCTTTGCCTTTGCGTAGGCTCATGCGTCAAGGAAAAGCTCGAAGTGACATATAAGAAACAGGAGACTCAGATCGATTCGTATCTGAGCAAGAACAATACGGCGAAAAGAGATTCAACCATCATCAACGAGGATGGCACCACAAGGGACACATCGTGGACTGATACGCTCCGTATAGTGTATAACGCAGGATCTGCAAGACTTGTGAAGAAAGAGGGATCGGGAGACGGTCTGACAGCAGACGGAGCAGTCTCCTTCTACTATGCAGGCTACATTTTCAAGGGCAGCATAAGCGCGGCCAACCTGTTTGCGACCAACCATCAGGCTACGGCGGAAAGTTCAAACTTCAAGCTGACCGACCCGGATTATTCTCTCTTCGAGGTCAACATGGGAGACACGGAAATGCTTGAGGGATTGAGAAACGGGCTGATAGGTGTCCGGTCTGGAGAGGAATGTGAAATCGTATTTTCGGCAAAGTATGGCTATGGCAACAAGACATTTGGCATAATTCCTGTTAATTCTGCGCTGCTTTACAAAATTTGGGTTGTAGGCGTCTCGAATGACTGACGTTGTCAGGATTTTTATTACCTTTGCAAGTTCTAAAACAACAACTGAAGATGAAGAAAATACTTTCTATCGCATCATACATCGCAATCGCATCATTCATAATCGGTTGCGCCAAGACAGAATCCACCGGTCCGAACGAAGCGTACCAGCGCTATTTCGAGGCTTGGATGCAGGTAAATCACCCTGACGCCACTCCTACCGGACTGGGAATATATGTGATCGAGACCCAGGAAGGCACAGGAAAGGAAGTGACTGACGACGGATATGCGCTTGTAGACTACCGCATCAGTGACCTTGAAGGCAACATTTCATCGTACACAGATGCTCTTACAGCCAAGCAGCTGGGCAAATACGATGCAACAGACTATTACGGTCCTAAATTCTGGACTACATTCGAGACTACCATGCCGGCAGGTCTTGCCAATGCAGTAGTCGGATCGAAGGTCGGTACAAGATCAAAGGTGATCATCCCGAGCTGGCTTATGTCATATAAGGTATACGGTAGCGAGGAAGACTATCTGGACCCTCCATTGAAGAAGGATGAGGAATATGATGCTTCAAGTTTCTCGAATACAATCTATGAGTTTGAAATAAAGGACTTTACAACTGATGTTCCTGCATGGGAGATTGACTCGCTCGGCAGGTTCTTCACAAATCCTGATGTCAAGATTGATGGAATTGCAGCAGCAACAGTATTCAAGACGGCGGAAGGCAAACAGATGACATCTGCCGACTCGACATCCTACGGATTCTACTACAGACAGCTCAGGGCTCCTGAAAACACAGAGGAATTTGCAAAAGACACCACCATATACATCAACTATGTAGGCAAGCTCCTCAACGGACTTGTTTTCGACACCAACATCGAAAGGGTGGCGAAGGACAACAACCTGTACTCTACCAGCAGAACATACGGTCCTACACGCATCAACTGGGGCGAAGAATACTCTGACATAACCATGGGTTCGGACAAGACTTCGATCATCAGCGGCTTTGCACAGACCCTATGGCAGATGAAGGCCATGGAGAAAGGTGTAGGCGTATTTTATTCCAACCTCGGCTATGGCTACTCCGGCAGCGGCTCAAGCATACCTGGCTACTCACCTCTGATATTTGAAATCGAAATTGTAGCAAAGCCGGAGGAGTAAAATGACAGAAGGAAACAGAGTAATCCCTACAGAACTTGGAACAGAAAAGGTCGGTAAACTACTGAAACAGTATGCTTTGCCGGCCATCATTGCGCAGATAGCTGCCTCACTGTACAACATGGTGGACAGCATCTATATCGGGCATCTCGATCAGGCTGGAAACGGACTTTCCGCCCTCGCGGTATCCTTTCCCCTCATGAATCTCTCGACAGCATTCGGTACTCTCGTTGGCGCCGGTGCAGCGACCATGATTTCCATCCTGCTCGGTCAGAAACACTACCATATGGGCAACAAGGTGCTAGGCAATGTAGTAAGTCTGAATATCATCATCGGATTCATCTTCATGGCAGCCGCCCTGTATAAGCTGGATCCTATCCTCTATTTTTTCGGAGCAAGTAAGAACACCATCGGACTGGCCAGGGATTATATGTCGATAATATTATTCGGAAACATAATCACCCACCTGTACTTCGGACTCAATGCCGCAATGAGATCGTCCGGAAATCCGAAGAAGGCTATGGGGCTGACAATATTCACTGTCATTCTTAACGCAATTCTCGACCCTATATTCATTTTTACATTGGACTGGGGTATTGCAGGTGCCGCATGGGCAACAGTTCTTGCCCAGTTCTGCGCGATGCTGGTGGTTCTGCACCATTTCAACAATAAGAGCCGGGCAATACATTTTGAAAAAGGCATAGTCAGACTCAACTGGAACGTAGCACGCAAATCGCTTGTCATCGGAATGGGTCCATTCCTCATGAACGTCGCCGCATGTCTGGTGACCTTATTCATAAACATGCAGTTAAGAAATCATAGCGGAAGCATGGAAATGGGCGATACATATATAAGCGCGTACGGAATCTGCAACAGACTGATATTCGTTTTCGCAATGATCTGCATGGGACTCAACCAAGGCATGCAGCCTATCGCCGGATATAATTACGGAGCAAAACTGTACTCGCGTGTCAAGGAGGTTTTCTGGATGACCGCACGCCTGGCTATGGCAGTAACGACAGTATGCTTCATAATGGGAATGTTCTTTCCTAAAACAGCATGCGGTATATTCACAACCAACCCTGAACTGCTGGACATATCAGCCAAGGCTCTGAGAATCATGGTCATGGCATTCCCTATAGTCGGATTCCAGATGATTGCAACCAACTTCTTCCAAAGCCTCGGCATGGTAAAGAAGTCAATACTTCTATCATTATCTCGACAGATACTCATGCTGTTACCTCTATTATATCTGCTCCCTGAACTGATGGGAATTGAAGGAGTATGGTACAGCTTCCCTATAGCTGACTTCCTCACTACAATCCTGACTGCAATCCTTCTTGCACGCCTGTTCAGGAAATTCAACAGGCTCCACGATGGAGACAGTTCGATCACGCTGAACAGTCAGCTTTAAAGATTCTTACCATGGCCAAAAGAAAGAAAAGAAAATCCAGCAGACGAAGAAGCACGATGCTTTTCGGACTGATGACAGGCGTCCTTGCCATCATCTTTATAATTGCATCCCTTAAATCCAGAGGAGAATCAGGCAAAAATGATGAAGCTGACAGATACGAACTGAACAAGCATATCACCAATGAGATGTCCCAGATACCTGAACTGGAGAAGATGGACAAGAAGATCCTGAACTATATGAAGAAATGGGACATCAGGGGAGCTTCACTAGCCATCATGCGTAACGACTCCCTTGTATATGCGAAAGGCTATGGATGGGCGGATAAAGAAGAAGAGATTGCTATGGAACCAGGTCATATAATGAGAGTGGCATCTGTGTCCAAGCTCATTACAGCAGTCGGAATCATGGTTCTTGAGGATCAGGGAAAGCTCAAGATTACCGATAAGATATTTGGCGAAGACGGTATTCTTAACGAGCCGTTCTTTACAGAGCTGACCAAATGTGACAAGAGGTACAGGAACATGACTGTCGAACACGTACTCAGGCATCGTGGAGGCTTCATCAGGGATCCGCTGTTCTCTTCAATTGACGTACAGCACCAGCTAAGGCTTGACCACCCTCCGACAAAGGACGACCACTTCGGACTTGTACTGAGCAGAAGACTTAAAGCTGCACCGGGAGAATACACGGAATACTCCAATTTCGGCTATCTGCTTCTGTCTGAGATCATTGAAGTGGTATCAGGAAGGTCATACGAAGAATTCATCAAGGAAGAAGTCCTGGAACCGGCCGGATGCTATGACATGCATATCGGAGGCATCTATTACAAAGACAGGAGGTCTAACGAAGTAAGATATTACACTCACGAAGGGGACGGTAAATATATAGCTGACTTCCAGTCACCTGAGGACACGGTGGAGCGCTGCTACGGCGGAACCAACCTGCCTCTTCTTTCCGGAGCAGGTGCATGGTGCGGCTCTCCGGTAGAATTGGCGAGATTTGTCGCATCTATCGATGGCGATCCTAGGGTAAAGGACATCATATCTGAGCAGAGTTTCAGAAAGATGACCAAGTATATAGATGAAAACACCTATTCGCTTGGCTGGAACGACACCCATCCGACAAAAGGATGGAACAGAACCGGCACATTAGCCGGAACCAGCGCACTGATAAGACGCTACCCTAATGGAGAATGCTGGATCCTGGTAACTAACACAAGCACATGGCGAGGCCCGAGATTCACAAAGAATACGGACGCTTTCTTCACAGAATGCCGCTCGGCATACAGCAGACATCTTCCTAAGTGCAATCTTTTTGAATAACGCCTATAGTATCTGGCGCAGACGAACAACTTGCCTGGCGACCAACTTGCCTGGCAGCTAACCACCTGGCAGCTAACCACCTGGCACTCTGCAACTTACACAAACCTCGTGCTCCCCTTTGGCGGCACGAGGTTTCAGGATATAACTGATACTCAGGGACTTAAGCGCCAGGCTGAAATGCAATAAAACGGGGTGACCGTCGCAATGACAGTCACCCCGAAAACGTGATATGTATTGGTTATGGTTCAGAACCGATATCCATTAGAGGGAGTGGAACTCGATCTTGTAGAAGCGGAGAGCGTTACCTGTAGGGTAGATCTTTACTGTACCTGCTGTGATATCAAAGTCTACTGCATGGCCTAAATCTGAACTTGAGTAACCTCCTGGGAGGGATTCAGGCTCTGCGTCGCCGACCTTTACTGTAACCATGCGGTCAAGATCCTCTGAGCTACCTGTGTTCGATGCATATACTGTGAGCTTTCCTGCTACGTCAGTAGTGAACTCGAAGTAACGTGTTGTTCCGTCACTCTTGCCGCCTGACTGCCAGTAGTAAGTCTCACCGGAGAAGTTCCATTTGATGGAACCGCCGCCTGAAACCACCTTGAGGCCGTCCAATTCGTGATTCCAGTTGCTGTCGTTTGTGTTGGCAGCAATGCCGCTGTTTGTCATAAGGTCAACCCACTCAGTTGATGAGAAGTCCCATACCTTGTCAACCTTTGCAGAAGCTGCTGGAACAGGGTCGTAACCTACTGCATATGTATTACAATTAGCAAGTGTATAGATATATACTACAGCTGCCTCTGTAATGCCTGCAAGCATGTCAGCAGTAACTTCTGTTGTCACAGGCTCTGCAGAACTGCTGGTTGGTGAATATTCCTGATAAAGAACATTTACAGTCTTTGTACCTGCTACATTTGTCACGAGTGCTACAGCGTATGCTCTGTCAGTTGCAGACGAGCTGCCTGAAATTACCTTGTGAGAGATTGTACCAGGGCGAGTGATCTTGAATGATACATATCTGTTGGTAGGGATGCCGTCCTCACCGAGAACAGATGCACCGCCATGTTTGTAGCGATTGCCGTCAAGTTCTGCCTTGTCACCGAATGTAAGCTTGTCGATTGTGACTGCACCAGTACCGTCTGCAAACTTCTGAGTTGCAAATCCTCCTGCCTCTGTAAGCTCAGCAAAGTAAGTCTCAGTGATTGCTGAAGGATCAACGATCTCACCTGTGTCAACGATCGGAACGTCGTTCACATGGAATGAAAGTTCTGCTGGTGCTGACTCCTCGCGAGTGTAGTCGTCGTCTGCAGGAACAGCAGTAACCTGGATTGCGAAGTCACCGCCCTCTTCCTCTACTGCAAATGCTGCGGTATCGAATGAGTATGTAGTCTCGGTGATGTTCTTCTTCTTTCCGTCGATTGTGACATTGTATGAAGCAGCGTAGTCAACCGGCTCCCATGTAAGGGTGATCTCACCCTCTGCACGCTCATTAACTACGGTCTTGTCGATAGACACTACAGGAGTTGCGAGAACCTTGTCAAGTACCTGAACATCTGAAGTCCACTGGAGGAATGTTATTGCTATAGGATCACATGCTGTGATGTAAATAGTAGATTCCTCAGTGATGTTAGGGAAAGTAACCTTCTGATACTCGGCGCCAACTGGAACTGACGCAGAAACCTCACCATTAAGGCTTACTGTAAGGTGAGAGTGTTCGCCTGCAAGCTCGGAAGCAGCAGTAGAAACCACGATAGAACCAGGCTGGTTGACCTTGATACCCATACCGGCGTCAGTAGGAACTCCTGCTTTATCAACAGCAGACTTGCCTGTAAACTCGATCTTTCCGTCACCAAGGTTGAAAGGAGTATTCTGAACATAGAAACGGATGTTTCCACGGACCATATCCTTGTCAGCCTTGCCACGGAAAACAGTTGCATCATTAAGATCCCACGTTGTGATAGTAGACGTCACAGTCTGAGTAAGATCTTCCGGTACTTCAACATATGGCACAAGCCATCTTGGGTCACCGGCCTTAGCAGCGAGCACGGTCTCATCTATGACATTGCATACTCCTCCAATATAATCCTTACATGGAGATGATTCCAGAACAGCTCCACCATTTGCAAGAAGCAACTCTTTGGAAGTTCCCAGCGGATCAGCTTCTGTATCAGAATTAAAGAAGAAGTTATTGGCTACGAGAGTTGGAGCATTGCATTTTGCGTCGAGAATAAGGCCCTTCTCAGCTTTATACACATCAAGGAACAGATTAGATGTCATTTCAAACACGGTAACATCCTTCTGGACGATGAAGAGACCGCCATCTGTAAGCTTACCATTAGTTACAACGGTGTTGTTCCTGAAGATAATTGACGGAACAGCGCATTTATCTATTCTCAAGATATCACGGTGATTGTTTATAATCGTGTTATTCTCGATCAGGATGCTGTTACATGCTGTAGCATCTGCTCTGAATGAAGCGAAGTCCTGTGATGCAGAACCAATATTAGTAAAGATTGATTCTCTAAGTACAAGCGAACCGAGGGTGACACCCTTATTGTCATAGTATACATTCTTCGTATAATTGCTTACTTCGCAGTTGAGTACTGTAAAGGATTCAATCTTATTGGTAGCAACAGCCTCAGATATATCAATGATATTGCTTCTTTCGCCATATACCTGACCGGCTGAACCATCAAGATGCAATTGCTCAAAATGGAACTTCGCGTCTGCTGTACCGCCATTCTTGAATTTGATGCTGACCAGGACATTCGGGAATTTTCCATCCTTGGATGTCTCGCCATACAGTTCAAGAGAGTGATTGATCTGTAACTCGCCTAACTCATATCTGATACCATCATTATATGGGAAAACAAATCTTGACTGACCGTCTGCAAGTGCAGCAGCAAAAGCTTCAGCCGACTCAACTCGAGTTACACCTTCAAGATCAGGCTGAGTCCATGCTGTAATATGGCCGCGGTCTGCACTCTTGAAATGAACAGCAAGCGTATATTTTACTGATGGATTGAGACCGGTAACCTCAACCTGAGCAGCCTCCAGAGCCTCAGCAGTCACATCGAAACGAGTATACTCTTCCTCAGCGTTGAGGGCAGGAGTGATGCGGATATGGTCTACCTCAGGATCCTTTGTCCACTTGATTGTGATTGAAGAAGCACTTCTGTCCACAAGCTCAGGGTTGAGAGAAGACTTGATCGCATATGTCTGAAGAGCACGGTCAAATGTTGCCCAATGAGAGTCAGCTATAGCACCGTCACCGTTAACACCCTTCACACGTGCATAATATGTCATATCTGCTTCAAGATCAGCAGTATAAGGCACTTCCGCTGCAGGAATGGTCAAAGACTCCACGAGTTCTGTCATCAGCTCGTCAGAGTAAAGTTCGAGAACGAACTCGGTAGCACCCTTGGACTTGGTCCAAGAGAATTCAATGAACTCGCCGTTGATTACCTTGGCAGAGAGTTCGGTAGGAGTAAGGCATCTGCCGAGGGTAACCTCGTCATTGATGTCTACCATCTCCTCGGTACAGCTCGAGAGGCCGGCTCCGAAGAGGATGAGTGACGCTCCTGATATTATTGCTGAAAATATTCTTTTCATATTATCTTGTGTTATATAGATTTCTCCACTCACTTCGTTCGGTCGAAATGACAATTGAAGTCAATTAGTATCGTTCGGTCGAAATGACAATTGAAGTCAATTAATATCGTTCGGTCGAAATGACAGTTGGAGTCAATTAGTATCCGTAGTCATTGAAGAGTGTACCCTGGCTGTTCACGAGAGTTGCCTCAGGGATAGGCCACCACTGTTTGGTATCAGGATCATTGTCATAGAACGAATCAAGCTTCTTCTGAGCGGATTCGCTGTATGTGCCGGTTTCCTCTGAAACAAACTTGAAGTATGTTGAGGTCTCTCCCTTAGAGTTTGTGTAGCACTCCCAGCCTTCGCCTGGAGCTGTGTCTGTAGTAGCCTTTTCGTGGTAACCGAATGTTTCGATTGAGCCGTCAGCTGCATATCTATACCATACTGCAGGGCCGAATTCTGTGCCGGCATTGTCCATCCATGCCTGAAGTTCTTCTCTAGACTCGTCCATCTTGGTCTTAAGGAGATTCCAGCGGATGAGGTCCTGCTTACGGAGCATCTCACCAACGAACTCAAGAGCACGCTCATCAACGATAGCATTGAAGATGGCATCTTTTCCTGACAGAGCGTTGACATATGCCTCAGCCTCTGACTCGTATCCCCTGTACGCTCTCTTGCGCACCTCAAGAAGATATTTCTTTGCATTGGTATCATCACCCAACTCATTGCATACCTCAGCGAGCATCAGAAGGATATCTGAATACCTCATATATACAGGCTTGATTCCATCGTCATTTCCTCCGCCATAGCCCTGGGTCTCCATCCAGTCGA
>JAZQEN010000048.1:0-63891 GCA_045539015.1 Candidatus Cryptobacteroides sp. | reverse complement strand
CGATCAGAAGATCAACGTTGTTATCCTCGACTTCGATGAGGCTAAGAAGAGAATCGCTCTCGGTCTCAAGCAGCTTGCTGTTCACCCTTGGGATGCACTCGATGCAAACCTCACTGTAGGTGACAAGGTTAAGGGTAAGGTAGTTCTCATCGCTGACTACGGCGCATTCGTAGAGATTGAGCCAGGTGTTGAGGGTCTTATCCACGTATCAGAGATGTCATGGTCTCCAAGACTCCGCATCGCTTCTGACTTCCTTAAGGCAGGTGACGAGGTTGAGGCTCAGATCCTTACTCTCGACCGCGAGGAGAAGAAGATGTCTCTCGGTCTCAAGCAGCTCGTTGCTAACCCTTGGGAGAACATCCGCGAGAAGTATGCAGTTGGAACTCAGCACACAGCTTCAGTTCGCAACATCACCAACTTCGGTGTATTTGCTGAGCTTGAGGAGGGTATCGAGGGTCTCGTACACATCAGCGACCTCTCATGGAACAAGATCAAGCATCCATCTGAACTCGTAGCAGCTGGTGATTCAATCGAGGTTGTTATCCTTGACTTCGATGAGGAGAACCACAAGCTTTCACTCGGCCACAAGCAGCTCCTTCCTAACCCATGGGATGAGATCGAGGCTAAGTATGCAGTAGGTACTGTAGTTGAGGCTAAGATCGCTTCTGTAAACGAGAAGGGTGCAGTTGTTGAACTCGAGGGTGATGTAGATGCATTCTGCTTCAACCGTGAGCTTGCCAAGGAAGACGGTTCAATGCCAGTTTCAGGCGAGACACTTGCATTCAAGGTGATCGAGCTCAAGAGAAGCGCTAAGAAGGCAACTCTCTCACACGCTAAGACTTATGCAGCTGCAGTAGAGGAGAAGGCTCAGAAGGCAGCAGCTGAGGCTGACAACACCAAGAAGGCAGTCAAGAAGATCAACTCAAGCGTAGAGAAGACTACTCTTGGAGATATCGATGTTCTTGCAGCTCTCAAGGATCAGCTCTCTAAGTAATTGCTAGGACATTAATATTCAGGAAGTTCGAAAGTTTTGCTTTCGAACTTCCTTTTTTCTACCTTTGCTCAAATTAGACTGCATAATGAAAAGCATATCAGAAAGACACCTATATATAAAGGAACAGTTATATAGGAATGGCTTTGTTACCGTACAGGATCTGGCGGAACAGCTGGAGGTCACAGGAGCGACAATCCGTCGCGACCTCAGGATAATGGAGGGAGAGAATCTGCTCCGAAGAAATCACGGAGGAGCATCGCTGGTGTATGATAAGGTGATAGAACTGTCTCTGACCGACCGAAGCCTGATCTGCCCGGACGAAAAGAACCGTATAGCGAAGGCTGCCGCCTCGCTTCTGAAAGACAATGATTCGATGGCGGTTACCTCCGGTTCTACAATCGAGGCGTTTGTCAGGGCTATCCAGCCGAAAGGTCAGATAAAGGTTGTTACCCCATCCATACGACTTGGAGTCATTCTCAGTGAGAAACTGGATGTTGATCTGAGGATTCTGGGAGGAAGGGTAGTGCCCAATTCTCTGTCTACCAGAGACGAGTATTCCATCCAGGGACTTCGCAATGTCAGGTGCTCGAAGCTCTTCTTCAGCTGTGACGGATTCAGCATTGAGGATGGAGTCACCAGCGCATTGGTGGAGGAGTCACATCTCACGGAGTGCATGATGGAGGTGGCTCAGCAGAGAATTCTTCTTGCCGATTCGTCAAAGATAGGAAAGTGCGGATTCGGAAGGATCTGCGGTCTTGAGGATGTCGACACGCTTATCATAGACTCAGGAATAAGCGCCTCCCTTAAGAAAAAGATAGAGGCGCTTGGAGTAGAGGTCATTATCGCGTAGGCGATTATCTGATATGAACTTTAGTCTTTTGTGAGTTGTCGAGGGAGTTCTGGGCTGCGATGAAGGTGTATGTGCCTGGCTCAAGTCTCCATGCTCCCGCAACTTCGTCAAATGACGCAAGAGATTCCTTTGAAATAAATATTTCAGCAACATATGATTCGCCAGGAGCCAGTACAGGGGTCTTGGCGAATCCTTTTAATTCCCTTTCAGGCTTGTCCAGACCTTTGCGTGGAGCCTTTACATAGAGCTGTACCACATCCTTTCCGGCAACTTCGCCTTTGTTTGTGACTCTTACCTGTACTTTCCATCCTCCTTCTGTTTCTTCAACTCCCATCTGGTCAAACCCGAAGTCCGTGTAGCTCAGACCGTGTCCGAAAGGATAGGCGATGGCCTTTTTCCTGAAGGTGTTGAAGTAGCGGTATCCGACGTAGATGCCTTCGTCGTAATTTGTGTAGTCGATGTTCTTGATCAGGTCACGTACCCTGCCGTCAAGCTGTCTGTAGAACGAATAGTTGAAAGGCTTGTCTGCATAGAGGATAGGGAAGTTGCCGGCAGACGGTTCTTCCCAATAGTCCTTGGAAATGGTTGACGGGAGGTGTCCGCTCGGGTTCACCTTTCCGGATAGGACTGAAGCGACGGCATTTCCGCCTTCCTGTCCCGGAAGCCAGCACAGGAGTATTGCGTCCGCCATATCCTTCCATGAATAAACGTCAACGAGACCTCCGATGTTGAGGATTACATTGACCTTCTTTCCCTGTTTGCGGAAGGCTTTTGAAACGGTCTCGAGCAGTCTTTGCTCATCTTCGGAGAGCAGATAGCTGTAGTAGTAGTTCCTGTCCTTGCCTTCTCCGAAGACACGTCCGAAGGTGATGACTGCGCAGTCTGCTGTGAGGGCAGCCTTTTCGATAAGCTCCTTGTGGGTCACCTCGATGGCGCGTTCCCTGTCGATCTGCCATCCGTTGTCTCCGTTGATACGGTCGCATCTCATCTTTTCGTCAGCCATGTACTCTTCATAGAATGCCTTTACATTTTCGTCAAGGCTGTATCCTGCTGCATCGAGTCCCTGCTTCAGGTCTACTACATATGGCCTGTGGACGTCTCCTGAGCCTGTTCCTCCTGCGATGAAGTCATATGATGTCACGCCGAACAGGGCTATCTTCCTGTCTGTGGCGATAGGAAGGGACTTGTCGTCGTTTTCCAGCAGGATGATGCCTTCTTCAGCGATCTTTCGGCTTGCTTCGGCATTGGCTGCGAGGTCAGGGGCTTCGGAATATTCATATCCCTGGTATCTGTTGGTCTTCAGTGCAAGTCGGAGAATCCTTTCCACTGATCTGTCGAGGTCTTCCATGCTCAGCTTTCCGCTCTGCACTGCGTTCAGAAGGTTGTGGTAGTTGTAGTCATAGCCTGGCTGCAGGAGGTCGTTGCCGGCGCTTACCTGTGCGGCCTCGTCATATCCGGCTCCCCAGTCCGATACCACGACTCCCTCGAATCCCCACTCGTTGCGGAGGATTTCTGTAAGAAGCCTGTAGCTCTGCGATGCATGTTCACCATTAATATAATTATAGGAAGACATTATTGTCCAAGGCTGCGATTCCTTGACGGCGATCTCGAAACCTCTCAGATATATTTCCCTCAATGCTCTTTCAGACACGATCGAATTGTTTACAAGGCGGTTTGTCTCCTGATTGTTGGCTGCATAGTGCTTCAGGGATGTGCCGACGTTGTTGCTCTGGATGCCGTTTATCATTGCTGCGGCTATCTTTCCGCTGAGCAGCGGGTCCTCCGAGTAGTATTCGAAGTTTCGGCCACAGAGAGGGTTGCGGTGGATGTTGATGCCTGGGGTGAGCAGTACGTCGACTCCATATTCCTTGGCCTCGCTTCCCATTGTCCTTCCTGCTTCCTCCACCATCTCCGTGTTCCATGTCGACGATATGAGCGATCCGATAGGGAAGCCAGTGCAGAAGAATGTCCTGTCATCGCCGGGACGGTGTGGCCTGATGCGTACGCCCGCAGGACCGTCCGCAAGAACTGTCGCCGGAACGCCCAGGCGAGGGATTTCATTGATGACGCCGGCAGCTCCCGGAGCCTTTACCTTTTTATATGCTTTCGGCTTGAACATCTCCGCGCGTCCTCCGACGATTAGTTCGCATTTTTCCTCGACTGTCATTGCATTGACGATCTCGTTGACGTTGGATTCATTCAGTTTCAGGTCTTTGTCTCCCGGTGCAGGCGCGCCTGCCAGAACGATGGTGAAAAGTAGGGCTTTTAACATGGTTGGTGTGATGAATATATTTTGCAAAAATAGTAAAAAAACTTATTTAACAAAATTGTATATTTTTTCATTTCGTTTTATTTATTTTTCAAAAAGTGTTCATTTTGCGAAAAAATGTTAAAGAAATTTTCGTTATTTTTGTTTTTGTGAAAACAATAATTAACTTTGCCGACTGGGAGGATAATGCCTGAAGCTAAACTAAATTACACTATAAACTATGCTCAAGAAATCAACCTATCTCAGCCCTGAGTGCGAGACTATAGATGTCAGCACTGAAGGCGTTCTTTGTGCAAGCGTTGACAGAGAATTTCTCAATGAAAAGTTTAACGGCTTAGATGATTTTGAATGGTAAGCTTATGAAGACAAGAGTATTTTATTATGCACTCGCAGTCGCAGCGGCTGCCATTGCAACATCCTGCGTAAAGGAAGAGCTCGAACCACAGGAGAAGCCGGAAGTGGAGATCACCGGCCAGGTGTTCGAAGCAAATCATGAAGTGCTGACCAAGTCGACACTTGTAGATCTTACCCCTAAATGGGCGGAAGGTGATCAGATCCTTGTCTCTGGTAGCGAGGATGCTGTCTGTACTTTCGTTGAAGAAAATAAATTCCAGACCGAGGAAGGTGTGACCCTTGATGGTCCTTTCTATGCTATTTATCCTGCTGCGGAAGGTCATACAGTGAGTGAGGCAGGAGTGATTACTGCAACAGTTCCTAGTCTTCAGAAGATCGATGTGAAAAAAGAGCAGAATGTAGCTCAGGGTGCGCTAGTTGCTGCTGCATACAGTGAGACGCCGGAACTTTCCTTCAGGAACGCAGTCGGTCTTGTGAAGATCAATATTGCAAGAAACGATATCATGGCGGTGAAGATTGAAGGTCTTGGCGAGAATGAGTTCGTTGCAGGTCAGTTCACCATGAAACTCAATGAAGGCGAAGAGCCGGAGATCGCTCTTGTTGAAGGTACAGGAGTTACTAGTGTGACACTCAATACTGTTGAGAATTATGGTATGTTTGAGCCTGGTGAATATTATGCGACTGTCCTTCCATGCAATCTTTCCGGTATCAAGGTGACTTTCTCAAGAAAGACCTTCACATATGATGAAAACGGTGAGGTTACCGGAACAGGATCAGAGACTATCAGCGTTCAGAAGCAGTCCGCAACAGAGATCAAGAGAAATGCCGGTACTAATCTCGGAACTTTCTTCACTTACGAGATCAGCACAGCAGCAGACCTCCTCGCATGGAATAAGGCTGTTTCGAAGTGGACAGTATGGGATGTCGTGACTCTTAAAGATAATATCGACTGCCAGGGTGTCATTACTTCAGAGAACTGGACTCCTAACGAGTTCAAGGGCGTCTTCGACGGTAACGGCAAGACTATCGACAATCTCGTGATCGAGAAGGCAGGAACAAGTGCATTCTTCTCAAAACTTACTGGAGCAGTGGTGAAGGATCTGACTTTCGGTTCCGGCTGCTCTTTTGTGTCGACTGCAACAGAAGTGTCGTCGCCGGCTGAAGGATCAAATCATAACTATGCAGCCAGTCTTGCCGGTGCGGTGCGTGAGCATACTTCAATCAGCAATGTAGTCAATCATGGAACAGTAAAGATAGAAGGTGATGCTACCAGCGGTACAGGCGGATATTACCTTGGCGGAATCTGTGCATATAATATAGCATTGGGTGCTGCCGGCGAAATGAAGAACTGTAAGAATTATGGCGACATTACATTTGCTGCAGCTCCTAAGGGCCATGTCTACTGTGCAGGAGTATCCGGTTCGTCTGCTACAAATAATGTGTTGACGCTGACAGGATGCGAGAATCATGGTAAGGTGCAGTTTACTGGTGAAAATACAGCAGGCAAGGACATCAACCTCGGAGGTATCACAGCTATTGCCAACAAAGTAACTTTCACTTCATGCGCAAACCTCGGTGCTGTTGAGTCAAATGCTGCAGGAACTAACGCAGGTTTGACCAATATCGGTGGATTCGTCGGTGTCATGAATAATGCATGCGGTACCATCAGCGACTGTGTGAATGGCTCTGCAACCGATAATACGAAAGGTGCTGTTACAAACAACGCTGCTTCTTCTAAAGTAGTGCGTATGGGCGGCTTTGTAGGATCTGTGTACAGCAAGAAAATTGACGTTACAGGTTTCAAGAACTACGGAACCATTACAAATGCAGGTGCTGTAACAGCTTGGACTGCTGTTGGTGGTGTTGCCGGATATATCGGCTCTATGACTGAGACTAACACAGTATCAGGCTGTGAGAATCACGGATTGGTAAATTCGACAAAAGTGTCAGGACGAACTGCGGTCGGCGGTATCGTAGGATTCATCCAGTATGCAAATACAACTGTCACAGGCTGTAAGAATCATGGTGAGGTGAAGAATACAGGAACGTCACCAGCCAATACAGGCGTGACAGTGGCAGGTATTGTCGGCCGAATCGAAGCAGCAGAAAATGGAAATAATACCATCAGCTTGTGTGAAAACAGAGGTCAGATTTCTTATGCAGCTAAAAATGAAAGTGATGCTGAGTATTTGAGCGGTGCTGCCGGTATCCTTGGAGGCCACACAGGAAAATACAGCGGCGGAGCATATAGCTCAGCTACTGTAGCTATCAGTGATTGCAGTAACTGGAATACCGTCCAGAAGACGAAAGATGGAAATAACAACATATTCCTCGGTGGTATTGCAGCCTTCCTTTTCGGACCTGAGGGATCTGCCAGCCATATTGCGAATATCAGCAATTGTACAAACAATGCTGATGCTTCGGTGCTCAATAACTCGACAAATTACGGAGGATGGTATACTTATACAGGAGGAATAGTAGGTCATCATACCGTTTCCGGTCAGATGAGTGACTGTAAGAACTATGCAGAAGTGACCAGTACAGCTTTGACTTCATCATCTGCATGGGATGCTATCCGTGTAGGAGGAATCGGAGGTTCTGTTGCATTTACATCAATGGAGAACTGCAGCAATTATGGTGTTGTCAGTGACCAGTCAAATTCCAATTCCGGTATCGTAGGCGGTGTAGTCGGACGAGTAATCGGCAAAGGACTCACTATGACAAACTGTGATAATGAAGGCGCAGTTTCCGGTAAGTTCAACAATTCGACTAAACGTACCCTGCTTGCTGTCGGTGGTGTTGTCGGAGTAAGTTCACCTAAACTTGTCATGACAAAGTGTGACAATAAGGGAAATGTATCTCAGTACAATACCTGTACAACTACTCTTGAGATGGTCGGCGGTCTGGTTGCATACACTGCAGAATTGGCAGAAATCACCGAATGCAGCAGCAAGGCTACAATCACTTCAGCAAGGGGTACCAATTATGATTATGTAGGAGCATTCATCGGACGTTTCCTGAAACCTGCAAGCACCATCACATCTTCTAGTGTAGCTGGTACTTTCAATGGAACAGCGTTGTCAGAAACCAACTATACCACTTATTGTTTCGGAACTAAATCTGAGAACAAGACTACTACAGGCATAACTTACGGAACGAATTGAACTTCCGTTGGGCCGGAGTATAATCTGGTAGGTACGGTCACTGATGCAGTGACCGGCCTGCCGATTGCCGGAGTTCCGGTGACAGATGGTTACACGTTCACTGTGACTGATCATAATGGCGATTATGCCTTTAAGGGCAACAGCAATGCACGATCAGTATATATCACAGTTCCGGCAGGTTATGAAATCCCTACGGATGGTAACAATCACCCGGCCTATTACAAAAACGGAAATTTTGGCGATACGTCGCAGAAGCACGTAAACGATTTTCAGCTGACCCCTCGCAGCTCGGTAAGCGATAAGTTTACACTTGCCGTTGCTGCTGACATCCATGTCTCGAATGATTCGGACCTGAGCAAATTCTCAGGCAGAAGCCTTCCGGACATGATATCAACCCTGGACAGCTATTGTACAGGTGATTACTCGGAGTGCATCACGATTCTTGCAGGTGACCAGATGACGGACAATATGTCCATGATGCAGCCTTTCAAGAATGCCCTTGCAGGCAAGACCGTAGGTGGCCGCAAGCAGACATTCCTGCATTGCATCGGAAATCATGATTTTGATGCGCAGTATTTCAACAGCTACACAGGAACCTTCGCGGACAACATTGCAAGAACATACGTTGCAGAGAAGACATTTGTGGACAATTTCGGACCGACAGACTATTCGCTGAACATAGGCAAGGCGCATATCGTCGTGATGAACAACATGAAGGTCACTGGAGCCGGAAGCAATAGTGTAAATATTACTTTTGCATTCTCCAATCCGCAGGTGGAATGGCTGAAGGCCGATCTTGACCTGGTGGAAAATCCTCAGGACAAGGTTGTGATCCTTTGTGTTCACGTTCCGATAATGGGATATGAGACCTATACGAATTTTACGAATGTACTTAATGAGTTGGCAAGATTCCATGAAGTGCATATCGTTTCAGGACACGCCCATTGGCTCCGTAACCACGAACACACCGTGACAGCAGCCGGAGGAAGCAAGATATATGAGCATAACCTCCAGATGATGGGCGGAATGTGGTGGAACACCAACCTTTCTGTGGACGGTTCTCCTGCCGGATACGGACTCATGAAGTTCAACGGCAAGCAGCTTTATGAAAGCGTCAACAAGACGGTCGGAGCGGATATGGACCATCAGCTCAGGGTGTATGACGGAAACGCAACATACAATTCATTAACTGGTAATGCCGGTGGCTCATCTCAGCACCTTACAGGCTCTTACAACTGGGGAAACAATCTCAAAGGTAAGTTCATAGCCAGAGTCTGGAATGCTGACGCGGAGAACTGGACTGTTGAGTTTGTGAAAGATGGTGTTTCCTATCCGATGACAAGGCTTTCAGGACAGCTGGATCAATGTACGTTCGGTTACAGCTGGATGTTCCATGATTGTCCTGGCGGAGGCAGCGATGCCTATAAGTTGAACAGTGACAACTACTGGGTGATCGACGCTCCAAGCGGCAAACCGGCAAATGAAACGGGCTGGAAGATAGTCGCGACCCACAGACCTTCTGCTTCAAGGACCATTGTCTATGAAAGGAATGTCCTTCAGACGGACTTCTCAGGGTTTGCCTATGGGGCAAGTTTCCCTGCCAACAAGTAAACAACTAAAACAGATATATGCAAAATCGAATTCAAAGGTTTGTGACACTGATGCTGGCCGTTGTGCTGGCATCTGGTGTTATGTCCGCTCAGACCAGAAAGGTTACAGGACTGGTAATCGATGAGATGGGTCTTCCTCTCATCGGTTCAGTCGTGGTATCCCAGGATGGTAAGAACGGTGTGATGACAGACGACAAAGGAGAGTTCTCTTTTGATGTCCGTTCCAATGACCAGACAATTTCCGTGTCTTTCCTCGGCTATCTGACTCAGAATGTGGATATTACAGGAAAGACAAATGTCAAGGTCCAGTTGCTTCCGGATCCGAACAACTCGCTCAACGAGGTGGTCGTGATCGGTTATGGTGAAGTGAAGAAGGCTGACCTTACCGGTGCGGTAGGCAGCGTGAAGATGTCTGACATCAAGGATGCTCCGGGACTTTCGGTGGATCAGGCGCTTCAGGGAAGAATCGCAGGTGTGGATATCATGTCCACAACCGGCGAGCCAGGTGCAGCAACCTCGATCCGTATCCGTGGTACACGTTCGATCACAGCTTCCAACGAGCCTCTCATCGTCGTTGACGGTGTGGCTGGAGCTGTCACCGATCTGAATGACATCAACTCGGAAGACATTGAAAGCATCTCCGTGCTTAAGGATGCATCGTCGACCGCGATATACGGTTCGAGGGGTTCCAACGGTGTCATCATGGTCACGACCAAGGGTGGATTCACTACCAAGCCTAACATCACGTTCAAGGCTCAGTTCGGAGCATCTAAGATTGCCCGTACCCTTGACCTGATGAATGCTGAGGAGTTCATCAGATACAGAAGGTAGATCAATGCGGCCGGCGGACACCTCTCTCATGGAAATCTTCCGGCGTATGACCCTGCATTCGATCCTGTAGCTTACGGAGAGGGTACAAACTGGCTTGATGAGATCTCGAGGGTTGCGATGTATCAGAACTACAACTTCTCGATGAGCGGAAAGGAAAACAAGCTTCACTACTATACCGCTCTCGGCTACACCGACCAGCAGGGAGTCGTGAAGGGCAGCGGAATGTCCCGTGTCACTACCCGTCTGAACCTTGCATATAAGATATTCAAATGGATGACGCTTTCTTACCGTGGTTCATACACATACCAGAGACAGCTTCCGAACAGGGCTGCAATCGGAGGAACCAGCATCTATAACGGTGCCATCTACCTTTCTCCGCTGATCTCTCCTGAGGACAACTACAATCCTATCTTCGAGAACGGTATGTACATCAACAACCCGGCGAAGACCATCGAGATGACGGAAAACATCCAGGACCGTCATACTACTTTCAATACAGCCATCGTGGAGCTCATGCCTGTTGACGGCATGGTGATCACAAGCCACAATACATACATGCTCTATGGTCGCAAGGACTACAGGTTTTATCCGAGCTACCTTCCTGCGAAGGTAGAGGGAGAGGGCGCTGAGGCGTATCGTTATGAGGGTGATGCATACAGGTTCTCTTCTGAAAACACCATATCGTATAAGAAGAAGTTCAGCAGGGGACACAACCTTGACGCCCTTCTCGGATTTACCGTATCCAACGAGTCGACCAATCTTTTGTCTCTCAATGCAAAGGGACTTCTTGTGGATGCCCTCAAGTGGAACAATATGAACGGTATCAGCTCAAAGGAGAACTATACCGCCACATCAGCCAATACCAAGGTTGTCCGTGAGTCCCTGCTTGCCAGATTCAACTACAACTACAAGAGCAAGTATTACCTGACATTCACAGGCCGTTACGACGGATCGTCCAACTTTGCGGATAACCATAAGTGGGGCTTCTTCCCTTCAGGAGCATTCAAGTGGAACCTGAAGCAGGAGAATTTCCTCCGCAGGGTAAAGGACATCGACGAGCTGTCGCTCAGACTCAGTGCCGGTCTCACCGGTAACGATGCCATCCCTACATACAACTCTCTGGAGGCATACACCAGCTCGACAGGCGGCTATCTCTTCGACGGCACTCAGTCTGCAGCATACTATCTCAACCGTATCGCCAATCCTGACCTTACATGGGAGAAGACATTCCTTGCCAATCTCGGTATCGACCTCTCGGTACTTAACGGAAGACTGAAGTTTACAGCCGAGGCATATACTTCTTATACCAATGACCTCCTGCTTAGCGTGCAGGTGCCTCAGACTACCGGATTCAACAGCAGATTCACAAATCTCGGAAGAACTACCAACAGCGGTGTCGAACTCACCATCGATTCACGCAATATCGATACGAAGGATTTTTCATGGACAACAACCTTCACTATCTCACACAACCGTCAGATGGTCGAGGACATCGGACATGAGAACTATGTCGCTACCCTCGAAAGCTGGGGAAACAGCAAGTACATGATGTATGGATACAGGAAGGGATATCCGCTGAACTCGCTCTGGGGATTTGAGTACGCAGGTCCTTGGCAGAATGAGGAGCAGCTGAAGCAGTACTATCAGGACTCCAACACATACGTGTCTTCTACATTGGCTGACAAGAACAACAACGATGCAGTAAAGACCCTGCTCGGACTTCCTAAGTATGTGGACCAGGACCAGAACGGAGTGCTTTCCGAGAAGGACCTTGTATATCTGGGCAATTCGGATCCTGTCCTCTACGGAGGTCTGAACAATACCTTCCATTGGAAGAATTTCCAGTTCTCGATGTACTTCATCTACTCTTTGGGCGGAAGCATCTACAACTGGTCTGAGATGTTCATGGGCGGCGGTATCGTAACCAACCAGTACCGCTACATGCTCGATGCATGGCATCCTGTACGTAATCCGGACAGCTGGAACCCGAGACCAGGCAAGGACTACAACCTCATGCCAAGCTCAAGACAGGTTCATGACGCTTCATATCTGAGACTCAAGACTGTCAGCATCGCGTACACTCTGCCTTTCAAGAAGGGCAAGACATTCAAGGATATGACATTCACTCTCACAGGCGACAACCTCGCATTGTGGACCAAGTACAACGGATTCGACCCGGATGTTTCTACCAACAGCAGCAACTCTACTCTCAGACGCGTGGATATGGGTGCATATCCTAAGGCGAGAATGGTGGTTCTCAGTGTTCAACTTCGTTATTAATGGAGGATATGGAAATGAAAAGAATATTAAAGAATATCCTGCTTGCTTCAGTCCTTTGTCTGGCAGCATCCTGCTCTCTGAAGGAGGAACCAACATTCTTTGTGAACAAGCACAATTTCTATAAGACGACAGATCAGTGCAAGGCTTCTCTGAACGCATGCTATGCACCTTTGAACAATATCTATGTTGCTGACTTCATGATTGCTACAGAGGCCTGCAGCGACCTTTGGCGTTCGTCTTCGTCGTCAGGTGACTCTTCGCTTGATGTCTCTCCATCCAAGCCGCAGGTCGGCGCAAGGGTGTGGGAGAACTGCTACAAGGGCATCATGTACTGCAATGAGGCCATTGCAAACATAGAGACTGCTCCGATCGAGGACAATCTCAAGGCTCCTCTTGCTGCGGAAGGCCGTGTGATGAGAGCCATGTACTATTACATCCTGACATCGATGTTCGACGGTGTGCCTTATTATACATGCATGGTAGACAGCTATGCGGTGCAGGACAGCATCCGTTACCTGGAGCGTACTCCGGCTGACACAATCAGAATGAGACTCTACAAGGATCTGCGTGACAATGCGATACCTTACTTCACTGATGAAAACGGACTGAAGGTGCGCGGTGGAGATGCTCCGAACAACAGAAGCGGATATGCCCACGGACTTATGCTGATGGCCAAGTTCGCGATGTGGAACCAGGAGTGGGAAATGGCTCTTGCTCCGCTTGATTCGCTTGAGAAGCTTTACGGTGACCTGTCCGAGGCAAGCTATCCTTTGCATGAGGTGCAGTGGAGATACAAGAATACAGCCGAGAGCATTTTCGAGATCCAGCATGAGTATTCGCGTGACGGCGTGAGATACTACGGTAACGTGGCAGCTATCATGACACCTAAATACGACAGGTCGAAGGATCTGTTCGATGGTGTTCAGCTGACAGGATACGGCACTACTCTCCCTAACTGGAATTCCCTCAGGGCCACTGACTACTACACTCTGTTCCGCCCTGCATATGGAAAGGTGACTTCAGAGTCAGGAGCCAAGTGTCTGTTTGATCCGCTTCCTCTTACTTATGACCTTACAGCTACATATAAGGCTGGAGACGGAAGGGAAAGATACCTTACCAAGATTGACCTCGAGGCATGGGCCAAGAAGGAGATCAGAGGAAAGAAGATCGACCGTAGAATCGAGTATGCCGTAGGATTGGGTAACTACGAGACCGGTGGAACCTTCGGCGAGACCAAGACATGGGGAATCGGCTGGGCCGGATCGAAATTCTGGTGCCCTGATATGGAAAATACATATGACTCCAACAATTACCGTATCTTCAGATATGCCGATGCAGTGCTCATGATGGCTGAGTGCCATGCCGAGCTGGAACACGATCCTGCCCTGTGCATGCGTTACCTGAACATGGTACGTGAAAGAGCAGGTGTGGATCCGTATACCGACTTTACCGGATATGAGGACTTCCTGACTTTCCTCCGCGCTGAAAGAGCAAGAGAGCTCGGCGGTGAGTTCATGAGAAAGTTTGACCTGGTGCGCTGGGGCATCTGGTATGATGAGGTCAAGAAGTATAATGCACAGATCAAGAACAATGCACAGCCTTGTCACAGATACTATCCTATCCCAGACAAGCAGTGCGCTTTGTCCGGATATGCCCTGAGCAATCCTGAGTATGAGGCATCTGGTCTTAATTGATGAATTATGAAGAATATATATAGATTTATCTGCATCCTTTTCGTCTGCATTGCGGCAATGCCGGCATGTCAGAACAAATTTGAGGAAGAGTATGAGAAGCTTGAACTCGATTATGAGAAGATCGATGTCAAGCACGAAGGTGGCAAGTATACCTTCATGGTGTATTGCTCGGGCGACTGGACCATCAGTCTGGACAGGGACGTCGACTGGGTCACTTTCGACAAGACTTCCGGAACAGGAGTGACTATGGTCACTGTTGAGTTTACACAGAATGAAGCACTCAAGAGGTCTTTCAACATGACCATTTCAGACGGTGTTGAAACCAAGGTGATACCTGTGGTCCAGGTATCTCCGATAACTAAGATCGTGATGGAATTCCTGAATCAGGAGGGCATCGACCTTGCTGATTGCGCAGGTACGGTAGTAGCGAAGCTCAGATCCAATCTGCCGCCGTCATTCATCGGAACACTTGTTCCGGAGACCGATTCGAAGTGGATCGAGAGCTGCAAGATCGGAAATGCTTCCGGTGAGTCCGAGTATGTCTACGACGTTTCTTTCCAGGTCCCTGCAAATGACAGCGGAGTGGAAAGGACTGCAACGATTTCATTGCAGTTCACCGATCCTGACGAGGTTCAGTATAGGGCTGAGGTGATTGTGCGTCAGAGCAATCAGCCGGGAAGACTGATCCTGGATGACAGCGTGGTATATGGTCCTGAAGAGAAGGAATGCTTCGAGACTGTCAAGGGAGGACTCATGAACTTTACCGGAATTGCCGAAAAGGTTGAGTGCACTGTTTCCAACGATGAATTCATCAAGGATGTAAGGCTGGATGGCGGAATGCTCTGCTACACTTTGCTTGAGAACGAGACTTCATCCAGCAGGGAAGCTGTAATCACTCTTGTCTATGAAAATACAAGTGCAGAGATCAAGGTTGTGCAGATGGATGCCGGTGTGCGCTCGATCATCGAGATCGCTACTGCCGAAGAACTCCTTGCCTGGAATGAGAACGCAGCTTCATGGAAACCTGAAGACCGCGTGTTCCTGAAATCAGACATAGATTGCAAGGGAGTGATCACATCTGACAACTGGACTCCTAATCAGTTCAGCGGTGTCTTCCACGGAAACGGCAAGACCATCGACAATTTCGTGATCGAGAAGGAGGGACATGCTGCATTCTTCAGGAAACTGCAGGGTGCTACCGTCCAGGACCTTACTTTCGGTGAGGGATGTTCGTTTACAGCGACAGCTCCTGCGAGTGATGTGGTATATGCTGCCAGCCTTGCAGGTGAGGTGCGTGGTGGAGTCACAATTACAAATGTGGCTAACTACGGAGATGTCAGGATCTCTCAGAACGCGGCAAGCGGTGCCAAGGGAGACTATCTCGGTGGTATCTGTGCTTATTTCCTTGCCGATTCTGATTCAAGGATGACAGGATGCCGAAACTATGGTGACCTGACATATTCTGCATCAGCGGCAGGAACGGTTTATTGTGGTGGTATCAGCGCATTGGCGGCTACAAAAGTCGGTCTGACGATGACAGGCTGCGAGAATCACGGTACTGTATTGTTCGACGGAACCAACAGCACCAAGGTTGATGTCAACCTCGGAGGTATCGCTGCAATTGCCAACACAGTCAACTTCGACTCATGCGTCAATCTCGGTGCTGTGAAGTCAAGCACATCTACAACAGTTACCGGTGCTACCAACATCGGTGGTATCGTAGGATTCATGAACAATGCGTGCGGTACGATTACAAACTGTGTGAATGGTGAGGCCGGTTCTGCAAAGGGTGCTCTGACTAACGAATCATCAGCATCGGGTGTTGTACGTATCGGTGGATTCGTGGGATCGATCATCAGCAAGCCGATTGATGTAACAGGCTTCAAGAACTATGGCCCTGTCACAAATAACGGTGCTGTCAGCAACTGGACTGCACTCGGCGGCGTAGTCGGCAACATTGGTGGAGTAGCTGATGTAAATACAGTATCAGGCTGCGAAAACCATGGAGAAGTGTCGAATACGAAAGTTGTCAGCCGTGTTTCTCTCGGCGGTGTTGTCGGAATGATTCAGAAGGCTAATACAGTAGTGACCGGCAACAGGAACGCAGGAAAGGTGACAAATACCGGAGATGCGCCTGCTGGTATCGGAGTTACTCTCGGCGGTATCGTGGGACGAATCGAGGCTGCGACTGACGGTGAAAATGCAATCAGGGACAACGCAAACAGCGGTGACGTCATTTTTGCAGCAGCGGGAGCGGAGGATGGAACCATGCTTAGCGGTGTTGCGGGAATCCTTGGCGGCCATGCCGGTAATATTGCAGACAAGGTCTATCAGCCATGTAAGCTCACTATCGACAACTGTTCAAATACGGGAAAGGTTGAGAAGACCGGAGCCGGTGCATCACGCATGTATGTCGGCGGAATCGCAGCCTTCCTTAACGGTGTGCCAGACAGCGATACTCATGTTACGGATGTGACCGGCTGTACAAATGGCGGTGCCGTCCTTAACGGATCGACAGGGGCAGGTGAGTGGAATACATTTACCGGCGGAATCGTGGGATACTACCATGTTGCCGGAGAATTGAAGGGTTGTGTGAACAACGGTTCGGTTACCAACACTTCAAGTGCTCAGATCAAGAACAGCTTCAAGCATTTCAGACTTGGTGGTATTGTCGGCAGTGCTGAGAACGGTATAGTTACAGACTGTACCAACAACGGTGAGGTCAAGGATGCGTCTGAAACAAATGCAGGATGTGTCGGCGGTATCGTCGGATATGCTCCTGCCAAGGCAATCACATTGACAGACTGTGATAACAAGAACTCTGTTACAGTCGGCTTCAACTCTGCTGCTGATCCATATCCTATGGCGATCGGAGGAGTCCTTGGTTACGCTGACGAAGCTGTGACCCTTGACGGTTGCGACAACACAGGCGATGTGACCAACGACAGGAAGACGACGGCCTTGAACATCTATATGGGAGGTCTCGTCGGCCAGATGCCTAACAAGAGTCTTGTTGTGAAGAACTGTACAATGAGCGGAACCCTCACAAACAATGCAAGCGGTGGAAAGGCTACTTTGGGTGCAGTTGTCGGCATCTGCTATGACAATACGATAACAGGTACCCATAGTACCATGGCAGTAAATAATACCTACGCAAATCAGTATATCGGCGGATTCATCGGGCAGGTAGAGGCGAATAAGACTACCAATATCAGCGATTGTTCGATTGCCGCAGACGTGGTTTCAGCGGGCGCAGGATATTCAGGAATGTTTGTGGGCCGTCTGACAGATCAGACAAAGGATGGCAAGATCACCACAACTCTCACAAACATATGGGTGAAGGGTTCTTTCGAAGGTACAGCCCTGACTGCGGATAATTATAAGAGCATGTGCTTCGGTACCGGATCGGATTACAAGGTGACCGACAGCATACAGTTCGGCGACTTCAAATGATAATGAAGATTGATATGAAACATATTATCTCAGTATGCATTCTTGCACTTCTGGGACAGTTCTGCCTTGCCGGTCCGATCAGTGACCTGGCAGGGCGTGCTGTTCCTGGCTATCGCCCGATCCTTTCAGGTGTGCCTCTTATGGAGGTCATCGTGATCAGCGAGTGCGAGAATGAAAATGTGGCGTTGAATCCCAATACCACCTATCAGGATGTCGACATGTCGATGACCAGAAAGGTGGCTTATGTGCAGGAAACCGATGGTAGCAGAGGCATGCGTCTGATCTTTGATGCAGGAGCATATAATGACCTGCACAGATACGATGTCATCACTCTTGATGTCAACGGAGGCAGACTGAGGGTGAGTGACAGGACGGGTTCCGTTACGGTTGCCGGTCTCACTCCTACTGCGGTGATTTCCAGAAGACCTGGTTCGGCAGAGAGTGTCACTGTGAAGGAGAAGCTCATCAGCGAACTGACCGACGACGACATCTACACGATGGTGACATTGAAGGATATCGAGTTTGCCTTCAAGGATGGCGCCATCATCAATATCAAGGAGAACTACGGACAGTACGTCGAGAAGTACCACAAGGAGTATAAGAAGGAGGTAAATTTCCGTATGGACGGAGGCCGTGCCATGATGAGGGATGCCCATGGTGACGCGATCGGCATGGCGGTCAATACCCTCTGTGACTGGCGACGGGACGGCGACGGTGTTCCTCAGGGCTCAGGCAAGCTTACAGGTGTGCTGACCGACGAGCAGATGCGCAGGTACGGAAGCAACACAGGACGCTATCTGATCCGTCCTCTTGCAAAGAGCGACATCAACATCGATCCGAAGAAGAAGTCTTCAGCATGGACCATGCTGACAGGATGGATTCTTGACGGTCTCAACGGAAAGCTCCTGGACTATGAGAATGCGGGTCCGAGCGAGGAACGTCAGAGCGGTGACAGGATCTTGAGTGATACGGGCGGAAAGGCCTACATCTGGACCGATACCGGTGCCAAGACCTATACGACCAGCGACTGGAACAACCTCACTCCTGCACGACAGGGAGCCGTCTGGAACGGTGCCATCATGTTTGACTGCCTTGCCAAGGACTGGTATAAATGGAACAACATGGGAATGGCAGAGTCTGCAAATTCCATCTTTGTCGAGTTCTCGGCTGCCAAGGTGAAGCCTGGCCAGCCGATGCAGCTGTGTTTCGAGATGGCTGCGGGAGATATCAACATGGTGAACTCATGGGGTTTCCCTGCAAGATGGATGGTGCAGTGTTCTGTTGATGGCGGCGAATTCGTGACCCTGCAGGAAGCATGTACGGGAGATGATTCCTTCTCTCTCCGTCCTCTTCCATGCTGGAGCAAGAAGGTCAATACCGGCAAGTACAACAAGAATTTCCATACCCAGTATGATTTCGGTATCGGCTCTCAGGGACATGTGTTCAACCTTCCGGCTGAGGTTGCAGGCAAGCAGAATGTCATCATAAGGCTGACTCCGGCCGGTGTGATGGGCTTTGCACTCCGGTCAAACCCTCACGAGCCTGCTGAGGTTCCCGGAAGCTACGACATAACCCCTGCGTCTGAGGCAAAGGCCCTTATTTCAATAGGATCGATTTTCATCGAATATAAAAAGTAAAGTTCATGATGCGTAAACTGATTTTATCGATAATTGCAGTATTGTGTTTCACTCAGGTCTCCTACGGATGGGCATGGGCTCATAAGCTTATCGGCTATATGGCGATGCGCAATTGTACTGAGACTACCAGAGCACAGCTGGACAGGTACCTTGACGTGCCTCTGTCGGACATTTCATTGTGGATGGACGTCTATCGTGACTATGACTGGGGCGGCATGGACTGGAGTGAAGCTCCGGATTATATACGCGGTACCACATACTGGCACATGTTCTCGATCGACAAGAACGGAAAGGTCATGATGGAGTCCGGAAGGCAGGATCCCAACGGAAACGGTTTCCCATATCTGGTCAAATGTATCGAGACACTGAAGAACTATAAGGAACTACCGGATTCGGCTGTAGTGATCAACCTGAAGTATCTGACCCATCTGATGGGTGACGCCCACTGTCCTGCACATTACTATTATGAGAATATGCCGGCAGACCTCAAGGGCGTTTCCGGTCTGGATTCGAGATGGGGCTTCGAGAACGGAAAGTACAACGGTAAGGTGGACTCCTATCATGGACTTTTTGACCGTGGACCTGAAAGGGTGCATCCTGAGTTCAATCAGAAGCTCAAGCCTTTTACTGAGCATATAGATACGATGAGCGTCGCTTCGCGCAGGGAGATCGTAGCCGGTACGGTTCAGGACTGGATCGATGAGAGCGGTGCAAGGTGCTGGGAGATATATGATGAGTGGGGATGGAAGCCCGGAAACGAGTATGACGATTCATTCTACAGGGAGCATGGCGATTTCATAATCTATCAGATACAGATATGCGCCTATCGTCTTGCGCATACGCTTAACACGATATTTGATCCGGAGTACAAGGGCCTATGAGGAAAGTGATATTCATGATTTCGCTTCTTGTGGCGGGAGTGACTTCAGGAGCGCAGGAGGCGGACACTCTTGCAACGGGCCAGAAGAAGAGCGAAAGGAACATGCTGCTCAATGCTGAGTCTGCTTCGACTCCGCGCGAGATCAACATCGGTCTGCCTGAAAGCGGCGGAGGCGCCAAGGTATATGTTGACGGAATGGCTCATGGAATAAGCCTTCCGCGCAGCCAGTATCATTGGGCCGGCGGCCATATGTTCGTGCCGAAGGGCTCTATCAGCCTTATGGATGCCGTGATCACAGCCGGCGAGATAAGTGTCCTTCTTGACTCCAGGACAAGGGTGGGAGGAGATGAGTTCTCAGGTGCGTTTACGGTCGGTTCTTCCACCAACGGACTCATCCGCTTTGACGGAGCGGTCAGCGGTCCGGTGAAGAATGCTCCGGGCTGGTATTTCTCCGTAGGCGCGTATGTAAACAATGACCCTACCAATGTCAATGCTCCGAACCGTCCGTTCGTGGACAAGAAGCAGATGTACAACGTTGCTCTGAGCAGAAGGTGGGGCAGGTCCACTCTGGATGCGGCATACAGATTCTCTGTGTGCAATGACAACATCGACGGAGGATATTCCTTTGCACCTTTCGTATATAATGGTGACGGAACGATCTCTCCTTTCGGCAATTTCAGACTCGGAAGGGACTGCTATTTCACTGCTGATGATGCGGTAAGGTATATGGAAGTCCGTGACGGAAGCATAAAGCATGCGTCTTTGGGAAATATGGACCATCGCTACCTGCATGACTTCTCGGTCATGTTCAACCACAGGCATGAAAGCGGCTGGAATCTGGATGCGAAGCTTCATGTCCTTTACATGCAGCCGAGCCAGTCTGCCAAGATCGGTCTTGCCGGAATCGACAATGTTACCGATGCAAAGGGATTTACTTCTGCTGACGGATCTGCATATTCAGGATACCTGCAGAACCGTCTCGTCACAGTGGACAACCAGGAGGAACTGGATGTGGACCTTCGTTTCACTGCGGACAGGCGTTTCAATCCGCAGCACAAGCTTCGTCTGGGAGCGGAACTCCTTTTCTCTTCCCAGATGCACTCGGCTTCTACATTCTATTATGCACATACTGTCGAGGCAAATCCGTCCCGACTCTATAAGAACGGCCAGCCTACATGGGGAATGAACATGAGCGGACTTTTCTATGATTCATACCGTTTCAGCGTTCCTCTCTATGCTCTGCATGACTACACTCCTGCCGAGCGTCTTCTGTTCCGTACGGGTGTGCGTCTTTGTCCTCTTTACGAGAATATGCTTCATGCACCGCGTTTCGGTGACGAGGAGATCAACAGGAGGGTCGAGGGATTCAACCTTGCGGACAGGAATCTGTCCGAGTTGCGTCGTATGGAGCTTCCTGCCTTGGATTTTGCAGTTTCCGAGCATATAAGCCTCAGGCTTGTGGACAGACTGTTCTTCATTGCAGAAGGCTTCTGCAGCATGACTTCGATGAACGGAGCGTATTACAAGAGCGAGAGGATTCCGACAGGCGAGGCCATGGGAAATGCATTCGGACGAGGCGGACTTATGTATGACAACAAGTGGATGAATGTCACAGCTCTGGCTTCGTATATCACCAGCTGGAACAATGCAAGGGTGATGACCGTGACCAAGCAGATCGGCGGAGTCAGCGAGACCATTCCTTGGACAGCCCAGTACGGAATCGGCACCTTGGGATTCACCCTCGACGGAAATGTTCATTTCGGCGGCTTCAACATGCACCTTCTCGGAACATGGCAGGATCCGCGCTATAAGGACTATACCAATGAGTTTGTCTTCAGCGACGGTTCGAAGGAAGTGATAGACTACACCGGAAAACATGTCACAGGTATTTCTCAGTGGATGCTGGAGATAGATCCGTCATACACATGGAAGAATTTCAGGGTCTGGGCAAGCGCGCGTTATTACAGCCGTCAGTATGTGAGCCGTACCAATCTGGCATATTTCGCCGGACATTGGGAGACCTTTGCCGGAGTTGACTGGAACATAATCGAGCCGTTGAAGCTGTCTGTCAATTTCGTGAATGTCCTCTTCCAGAATGGTGCAAAGGGCAGCATTGACGTGGCGGATACGATTACCGACGCTTCGCTGCTGAATGATTATGTGATGGCCGGATCGTATATCAGACCGTTTACGATTGATTTTATGTTGACATATAAATTTTAATGGGATATGAGAGTGCTGATGTTTTTGGTGGCGTTATGTATGACCGCTACAAATCTTTTTGCTGATTCCTTTGAAGATCTCAGAGGCCGGGTCGGCAATAAGGGAAGCATTGTTCTGCCTCAGGGAACGGAGATAGAGGGAATAATCGTGAGCGACTATAAGTCTCATAATATGGAAACTCCGGTTCAGGTGTCAGCCAAGGCAGTTGATCTTGGCGATAATTTCCGTACGGCATATATTCAGAGCCTTGACGGAAAATATGGTTTCCGAGTGGTGTTCAACAGTGTATATGACAACCGTTTCCCGCGTTTCTCACGCGTGAAGATCGATCTTGGCGGCGCTGTGCTGACCAAGGAGGATGATCCTGAAAGGTATACTATAAGCAACCTTGTAGGAGCATTCGTTACAGTTCTGGAAGAAAAGGCCCAGGTGGCTCCTAAGGTGCGTCATATAGGCGAACTTACAGATGATGACCTGTATACCTTCGTGACTTTGGCGGATGTCGAGTTCATGTCGAAGGAGGGTGCATATACAAATGTTCACGAGAAGAAGGTCGCAAGGACATATATCAATGATTTCAAGACCCATGTGGACGGTCCGATAGATGGTTCGGGTCTGTTGCTGAAAGACAACCGTGGAGATGATATCTTCATGCCTGTCAATACCAAATGTACATGGAGACGCGATGGCGACAGGGTGCCTCAGGGGGTAGGTGATGTGGACGGCGTGCTCGTTCATACTGTTCTCCGCCGATATGGTGACATCGGACGCTATGCGATCCGTCCGGCAACTGACAAGGATATCAGGATCCCGATGGAGAGCGCATCTTCGTATGAGACCATCGCAGAATGGAATTGGGACAGGAACTATGATGTGGCGCTGAATCTTGAGAATCAGGGACTTCAGGAGTGGATCTTCGGTGATGTATACTCTCCTGACAGTGTGCTTCCGGATGTGGGTCAGGGATTCCTTTCCACTACGGCAGGCGCTATGATGAGACTCGATGCGGAGTGGAATTCCCGTTGCGTGCATGATGGAAACGACGCCGGTTCGGGTGCCAGGGAATATTCTGTGCTGAGGCTGAACTCTGATACGAAGGACTGGTATATCTTCGAGGGTGACAAGATTGTCGGTGCCAACGCCGTACTTGTGGAGACTTCAACCAAGGGTTATGAAGGCAGCGCCGTGTCATTCGAATTCACCTTCAGTGCAGGAAACTGCTCGGCAGACCTTTCGTGGGGATTCCCAGGAGAGTGGCAGGTGGCATACAGCGTGGACGGAAGGAACTTCATTCCTGTCCAGAAGACTTTCCTGCTCCGTCCTTTGTGGTACAGTCCGGCAAATGTGAAGGATCTTGGGGGAGTGAGGGACCTTTGCTATGATGCCGCTCCCGGCTCGGTCGAGTGCAGGGTTACTCTTCCGGCATTCCTTCTCGGCAAGGATAAGGTATATTTCAGGATATATCCTATGAGCGGCAAGCTGACTGTCCTGCCTGAGAATCCTGCGGATGACATCAACTCAGGCACAATGAGGAACGGATTTTCGCATCAGTTTGTGCTGAGGCTCGGTAAGGTATCTGTCAAATCACTTAAAAACCAGTAATAAATAATGAAGAAACTTTTGCTTTTTGCATTGCTGATCAGTACGGTGGCTTTCGGAAGGGAAAAAGAGAAGCCGTTGTATCTTGATCCGACAGCGGACATTGAGGAGAGGATTGAGGATGCCTTGAGCCGCATGACCTTGGATGAGAAGATAGCAATCATCCATGCACAGTCAACTTTTTCGCTCCCTGGAGTGAAGAGACTGGGCATCCCTGAGCTTTGGACCAGTGACGGCCCTCACGGCGTGCGTCCTGAGGTTCCATGGAACGACTGGGGCAATCCGGGCTGGAATAATGACTCCTGCGTCGCATTCCCGGCTCTTACCTGCCTGGCAGCGACCTGGAACAGGGATGTTGCGCAGAAGTATGGAAACGCTCTCGGAGAGGAGGCTCTTTTCAGGAAGAAGGATGTGATCCTCGGCCCTGGAGTGAATATGTACAGAAGTCCTCTCGGAGGACGTAATTTCGAATATATGGGAGAGGATCCTTTCCTGGCTGGAAAGATGGCTGTCCCTTATATCCACGGTCTGCAGGACAACGGTGTCGCTGCCTGTGTGAAGCATTATGCACTCAACAATGAGGAGCGTCACCGTCACAAGACCGACGTCGAGGTAAGCGAGCGAGCTCTCCGCGAGATCTATCTTCCGGCCTTTGAAATGGCTGTAAAGGAAGGAGGCGCATGGAGCATCATGGCCAGCTATAACCTTTTCCGAGGCACTCACTGCTGCCACAACGGCTATCTGATCAACGATATCCTGAAAGGCGAGTGGGGATTTGACGGACTAGTGATGTCTGACTGGGCTGGAACACATGATACCAGGGAGGCTGTGCTCGGCGGTCTTGATGTCGAGTTCGGAACCAAGGTAGGAAAGAAGATGCCTGCGGGAGAAAGCGTATATGACATCTATTATCTTGCACGTCCGTATAAGGAGGGTATCCTTTCCGGTGAGTTCAGTGAAGAGGGCCTGGATAACAGGGTACGCAGGGTGCTGCGTATTATCTTCAGGACTTCCATGAACAGGAACAAGCCTTTCGGCTCGATGTGCAATCAGGAGCATCTTGATGTGGCAAGAGAGGTCGCTCAGGAGGGTATCGTGCTCCTCAAGAATGAGTCAGACGTACTGCCTGTAAAGAAGGCCCGCAAGATATCTGTGGTAGGTGAGAATGCCTATAAGAAGATGTGCATCGGAGGAGGTTCATCTATGCTGAAGCCTATCTATGAGATGTCGCCGCTTGAGGGAATTACAGAGAGGGCTGCAAAGGAGAATATCGAAGTTGTCTATTCACGTGGTTATGTAGGTGATACCACTACCACTCAGGACGGAATATCTTCGTTCCAGAACCTCGTTGACAACAGAAGCAAGGAGGAGCTGATCGCTGAGGCTGTGGCTAACTCACGTGACGCAGATTATGTGATATATGTCGGCGGACTTAACAAGTCCCTCCATCAGGACTGTGAAAACCGTGACAGACTGGAGTATGGACTTCCATACGGTCAGGACGAACTCATCTCTGCGCTTGCTGAGGCCAATCCGAAGCTTACGGTGGTTATCATCAGCGGTAATGCCGTTGCAATGCCATGGATTGAGGAGGTACCGTCGGTTGTGCTTGGATGGTATGGCGGATCCGAGGGAGGACGTGCAATAGCAGATGTGCTTTTCGGTGACGTCAATCCTAGCGGAAAGCTTCCGTTCTCGTTCCCTGTGAAGCTCGAGGACAATCCTGCCCACTACAATGGCAAGACCTTCCCTACAAGAGGCAAGAACTACTATGATGAGGGCATATTCCTCGGATACAGATGGCACGACAAGATGGGCATCAAGCCTCTCTTTGCGTTCGGCCACGGACTGAGCTATACAGATTTCAAGTATGGTGAGGTGAAGCTGTCTTCGGCAAAGATCCGTGAAGGAAAGAACCTGACAGTGAAGATACCTGTGACAAATGCAGGTTCTGTGGCAGGATCTGAAGTCGTGCAGGTCTATGTACATGACTGCGAGGCTTCAGTTGAAATGCCTGCAAAGCAGCTCAAGGGCTTTGAGAAGGTATATCTCCAGCCGGGCGAGACAAAGGTCGTGACCGTCACGTTGGGACCGGATGCATTCCGTTTCTTCGATGAGCAGTCAATGGACTGGAAGACAGAGCCGGGAGACTTCGAAATCCTCGTAGGTTCCGCTTCGGATGACATCAGACAGACCGCAGTAGTGAAACTGCAGTAAATTATATTGTGTGTGAAAAATGGGGATGACTTTTGAGAGCCATCCCCATTTTTTTATAGATTGTAGCCGCTGATCTTGACTTCCGGCTTGTTGCCTCTCGTGTCGGCTTCGTACCATTTAAGCGACACTGTCTTCTTTTCGCCAGGCATCAGGGAGAAGTAGTTGTCTTCGTAGAACATCGGCAGAATCTGCTCTCCGTCCTTCTGTCCGACCACATTCAGACGTATCATCACAGCAGGGACGTCGCTCAGGTTCTCCAGAGTGACTGTGCCTCTCCATGTTCCGTCAGCGTCCATCTCTGCAGAAACGGATGACTTGACTTCGGCCTTTGCCATGTCCTTCATCGCCTGGTGGTTGCCGTATTCCTTGCCGTTGATGTAGAAGTTGTCGGAGATCACCTTTCCGTCCTTGGTAAGGTAGAGCTTTATGAAATGGACCTCAGACAATTCTTCAGGGAATTCGATCCCGAAGCATTTCAATGTGCTGTCTTCCTTGCTGTCGACTGCTGACTTCATGCTCCACTTCACAGTGCCGTCCATATTCATTATGAGGGCTTCTGCAGTGAGACCGTTCTGATCTCCTCCGTGGTAGTTCACCACTTCTATTACGTTTTCAGCAGGGTTCCACTGTATGTGCAGAGGCTCAGCTCCCTTCTTGCATCCGAAATATGAAGCATTAGGCTCGAGGAACCAGTCGTATGTCTGCCATGTCATGGATGGCCATGCAGGGTGTGACATCCAGAGGAGAAGACCCTTTCTGTTGATGCTTCGTGACTCGAACATGCCCTTGTAGCCGTCGTAGTTGACGAACTGTGCCTGTTCTGAGAATTCCTTTGCAGTCTCGGCCTTTCCGTAGCCCAGTTCTATGATTTCATTGAATGAACTTGCCCTCTGGGCTCCGTTGAGGGTGTAGTCATGCTGGCCCCAAAGGATGCTCTTAGGCTCCAGAGCGTCCGGAGCGAATGTCCTGAGCATGGATTCGTAGGTCAGTACTGACGGCATGCCCCTTTCGCTGTGGAATTTCGTATTTCCTTTCTTATATGTGAAGTATCCCTTGTGGGTCAGTGCACGATAAGGGCCGTGGCCGCTCACGCTGCCGTCTGCCGAACTTGGTATATAATATAGGTCAGAATGCCACTTGTCTATGATCTGGCGGAGCCCGTTGTCGAGTTCTTCAGGCGGGAATCCCTCGTTTCTGCCGCAGTAGATTACCATCGACGGGTAGCGTCTGATCTTCTTCACAAGGTCTTCGGCATTTGCCAGGAACATCGCATTGTCCTGAGGGTTCGGGCCGTCATAAGGGTTTGCGAGCCAGAAGTCCTGCCATACCATGATTCCGTATCTGTCACATGCTTCATACAGTTCCGTGTCTCCGATCTGTCCCACCCAGTTTCGCAGGATGGTGAAGTTCATGTCCGCATGATAGGCCACAGCTATGTCATATTCACGTGCCCTGTATGTGAGGTTGTTCTCCGAAAATCCCCAGTTTCCGCCTCGTCCGACAAAGCGTCGTCCGTTGATGTAGAGGAAAAGCACTTCGTCGATCTCCTTTGCATCCACCTGGCGTATGCCGACGTTGAAGTCTGTCCTGTCTGATACTTTTCCGTCGATCTCAAACGTGAAGTCGGCCTTGTAGAGGTTCTGCTCTCCGTAGCCGTTAGGCCACCAGAGCTTCGGATCCTTCATGTTGAGCTGGCCGTATTCAGCAGGGTCGAAGATGATGTTACGTTCCTCTCCCGGAGCCAATGTCACGTCCTTTGAGAACTCTATGCCTCCGATGTGTCCTCTGAGGATGCCGCTGACGGCTTTGCTGCTGCTGTTCTTGGCGATGACCTCAGGAGTCAGGACTGCGGAAGTGGTGTCAGGCAATGGGAGTACTGTCTTTACATATGGTGCATCAAGGCTTACAGGACCTTCCTTTCTGATCCTCACCTCGTTCCAGATGCCGATGTTTCTTCCCCTGATGGTGCTGATCCAGTCCCATCCGATGGTCGCGTGGAAGGTAGGGTTGTCATATCCGAGTATTCCTCCGTTTCGTCCGGTGTCATTCTCATTCTTCTCCTTTACAGATCCCGGGTTGGCGTTCTTTATTATTCTGACAGCCAATGTGTTGGTGCCGGCTTTGGCGATGTCTGTGATGTCGAATCTGCCTCTGATGAACGCTCCGTCGATCCTTCCGAGATACTTGCCGTTCATGAATATCTCTGCCTTCCAGTTGATGCCGTCAAAGTCGAGCCAAAGTTTCTCGCCAATGAGACTTTCAGGTAGTTCGAACTCGTTTCTGTACCAGAAGTCGGAATTGAAATATGAGTCTGAGATCTGGAAGATGTTGTCGGCATAGTTCGGGTCAGGGACCGCACCGAGGTTGATGTAGCTGCTGAGGACGGTGCCAGGAACGGTTGCTGTCAGCCATCTGCTGTCGTCGAATGACTCTGCTGATATTTCCGTGCCCGCAGCGTCCGTGAGGTTGGCTCTGACGAGCTTCCAGTTGCCGCCTGAGAGAGTCATTTCATTGTCCGATGGAGCCGGCGCTTCCTTAGGTGTTGCTGTCAGCCCTCCTGTTCCCCATACTTCCATTTCAGTGAGCATGATCGGGGTCTTTCCGTCTCCCTGCATGAGCAGTCTGACATATCTGCCTTTGCCTTTGGCATTTATGGTTTCTGTCATGCCTGCGCCGGCAGAGGTCTTTGTGATGTCCTTCCAGCTTGCAGCATCGTCAGAAACCTGGATCGTTGCTGAAGACGGCTTCTGAAGCCACTTCAATACGACCTTGTCAAAGGCGGCCTTTGCTCCGAGGTCAATATATATCCACTCCTGTTCCCCGCCGAGGCTCATCCATGTGCTGTTGAAATGCTTTGACGGGATGATCTGAAGCTGCTCCTCGCCGTTGAAGAAGTTTATGTCCGAGCCGATCCACTGCTCGGCACCTTTCATTTCCATCTCGACACGTATGGCTGAGTAGCTCTCTGACTTCGGAAGTCTGACGTCGAGGTTGAATTTTCTTGTAGGGAGCAGCTGGTTGCCAAGTGCGTCCGCCTTGTCAGGGTCGGAATGCCCGCGTGGCTTGGATTCGCGGCCTATCAGTTCATCTCCTTTTATTGTCTTCAGCACGCTCCACTCCTTTCCGTCCTTGGATGCGGAAATCCTTACATTGTGGCTGCCGTCTGCATTTTCCTCCAGGTATGAAACCAGTATCTCGCCGTCGATCCGGTCAAATTCCTCTGTCCATCCGTTGTGAAGCGCGATCTCGAAGTATGCCTTCGGACCGAAGAAGCTAGGCATCGTGTAAGGATGCTGGTCTACGAACCACTCTCTTTCCCTTTTCGGATTCTTTTCAGCCGAAGTCTCCATGGTCAGATACTTCGGAAGGGAAGTCTCTGCGATTCCGTCGGCAATGAGCTGGCCTGTGAGGCAGTAGTCGTGGCTGGAAGAATGATATATGGTCCTGTTGAGTGCCAGGTTCCTGTATGACTTGTCTGCTGAGAGTCTTGGAGAGAAGTCTTCATCCGGATTACCCGGATAGATGCCGATGCCACGGTTGTACTTTATAGGCTTCTGCGTATAGGTGAGGCTGTATTTCCCATCTGTTATCTGATCGATGGTGAAAGCGTCGTATACGAGAGTGTAGCCTGCACCGCTGGTGGGGTAGTAGGTCTTTTCTTCATACATTATACCCACCTTGCCGTCCGACAGCTGTGCCATTACCGAGTAGGCCGATCCGATGTTTGTCACGCGGTATGAGCCTTCCCAGTCGCGTGCTATCTCTTCGGGAGTATATTCCTTGTCGAGTTCCAGCCCCTTGTAGTAGATGCTTACATTCGAGCGGCGTGGACCGGCAGGAGCGGACTGCATGAGCAGCATGACCTTCTGGCCGTCGCTCTTGCGGTAGACCGGAACTGAGAGCAGCTCTCCGTTGCATGAGTTTCCTTTTGTCACCACGCCCGCGTTGTGGCTGCTTGAATGCGCCATCTCTCCCCACGAACCTGTGGCTTTCCTGATGTTCTTGAAGTCGAAGATGTTGAACATCCTTCCTTCTTTATCTGTGCGCGAGCTGATCACTACATCTCCGTCCGGCAGTTCCTCTACCTTGGCTTCGTTGGCGCCGTCGGTGATCGGCGGAACATCCGTTCCACCGAGGACTTTCCAGCTTGATCCGAAGTCGTCCGAGTACAGTACGTAGTTAAGCCACTTGTCGTTTCCTGCAATCTGAAGCACTGCACAGTAAAGACGATAGTATTTTCCTGTCTTGACATGGCGGCTCTGCACAATCCTTCCTGATGTTACGAACATTGACTTTGCCGCTCCGTCGGCGCTGCTGTCAAAGAGACCGAAAAGTTCATCTGTAATGTCCTCAGGGGCACTCCATGTCGCCCCCTTGTCGTCGCTGTACATGCGTGTGATGCGGAGATGACAGTCCTGTGTCCCTTCTGTGAACGCTATGTTTCCGGCTGCGCACATCAGCAGGATCCTGCCGCTTTCGCGGTCAGCCGCGATGCATGGATCGCCGAAGCCTACATTCATGAAGTCAGGTGATTCCTTTCCCTTGCCTTCGACCACGGTGATGATCTCGTTCCATGTCCTGCCGTCGTCATGGCTGACGCTGGCTCTGAGGTCCACGCGACCGTCCTTTACGATCCCGATGTCGTTCCTTGAGAACCTGTAGTCGGCCACAGCTACGACTGTCCCGTCTTCAAGCGCAGCAATCGCCGGAATGCGGTAGTGGACTGCAGTGTCGCTTCTGCTGATGAATACTTCTCTTCTGTCCTGTCCGGCTGCGGAGCCTGCAACGAGCAGAGAGAGTGCGATAAGTAATGATTTAACTCTCATGCTGGTCTTTAATTATATACATGACAAAAATACACTTATAATGTTATAGTTCCAAATTTGTTTTTTCGAATTGAAAAGAAATGAAGAAAAATACAGCGTTTTTGCTTGCGTTTATTTTTAAATCGGTTAAAAATATTTACATTTGTGAAAATTTCGAAAAATATGAGAATAAACAGTTCAGACGGTGTGAGCTCTCCGAAAAAGCTCCTTTGCTTTGATCTTGACGGGACCCTGTCGCAGCATAAAAGCCATCTGCCGGAGGCAAACAAGGCCCTGCTTAGAAAGCTGGATGCCAAATATAAGCTGATTATGGTGGGAGCGGGAAATGCTCCCCGCATCTACAATCAGATGGAGCAGTTTCCGATAGATATCATCGCCAACTACGGCATGCAGGAGAGTGTTGTCGAGAACGGCGAGTTCAAGATCATCCGTGAGGATACCGTAGCCGCAGACCGTGATTATTTCAACACTACCTGCCAGTACCTCAGAGAAAAATACGGATACACCGAGTATATGGGCGGACATCTGGAGTTCCATCCTTCGGGTATGGTCACCTTCTGCCTGATCGGCAGCGGTGCCAGGATCGAAGACAAGGTGGTGTTCGATCCGGACCGCAGCAAACGCAGAGTGCTCTATGATGAGATCTGCTCGCTTTTCCCTGAACATTCAGTGTACATCGGAGGTTCTTCTTCGTTCGATTTCGCTCCGAAAAAGTACAACAAGTACGATGCAATCATGAAGTATGCTTCCGAGCATGGCTATGCGGAGGAGGAGATCCTGTATATAGGCGACGACTTCGGTGACGGCGGCGGAGACAGCCATGTGCGCATTTACGGAATGGACTATGTCCAGGTGGATGATTACACCAAGCTTCCTGAACTTTTGGATTTTCTTCTTTAAAAATTGGTAATTGACGTGAATAAGATTGAGAGTGCTCTTCAGAGAGCCAGAGACACAAAGGCATTGATTATCGGCAGAGGAACCGTCTGCCGTACAGCAGAGATGTTCGCCGGCCTGTTTCCGGGACAGAAAGCTGTGATAGTAGCAGATGAGAATACATGGGCAGTGGCCGGTTCCTATGCCCAGAAGTCACTTGATGAGGCTGGAATAGTTTCTGAAAAGCCGTATGTCTTCCCGGCTGAGGATTTTTATGCCGAGTGGCAGCATATCGAGACCCTTAAGTCATATCTTGAGCCGATCGATGCTGTGGCGATTGCAGTGGGATCGGGAGTCATCAACGATACTGTGAAGCTTGTTTCGCACCTCCTGGGCAGAAGATATATGTGTGTGGGTACGGCGGCTTCGATGGACGGCTTCACGGCTTATGGCGCTTCCATCACAAAGGACGGCAACAAGCAGACATTCGACTGTCCGGCTCCGCTTGGATTTGTCATGGATTCGGAGATTGCTGCTGCGGCGCCGAAGGAGCTGGCAGCTTCAGGCTATGCAGACCTGATCGCAAAGATTCCTGCCGGTGCAGACTGGATGCTGGCTGATGTGGTAGGAAGCGAGAAGATCGATGACTTCGCATGGGACCTTGTCCAGAACGGTCTCAAGGAGTCTCTCTCCGAGCCTGCTGCCGTGTTTGCCGGAGATGTCGAGAAGACCCAGGCTCTGGCAGACGGACTTCTGATGAGCGGCTTCGCAATGCAGGCCATCCAGTCAAGCCGTCCGGCTTCCGGAACCGAGCACCAGTATTCGCATTGCTGGGACATGGAGGATCTGTGCTTCGAAGGAAAGCATGTGTCGCATGGATTCAAGGTCGGAATCGGTACACTGGTCTCTACAGCTGAGCTTGAGTTCCTTCTCGAAAAGGGACTGGAGAACATTGATGTCGAGGCTGCTGTGGCTGCATGGAAGAGCTGGGATGAGACCGAAAAGGAAATCAGGCGTCTTATGGAAGGCAAGCCTGGCCATATAGCACGTGCCCTGGTGGAAACCAAAGGCAAATATGTTGACGCAGACGGACTCAGGACTCAGCTTCAGATTCTGAAGGACGCATGGCCTGAACTCAGCCGCAGGATCCGTGAGCAGATAATTCCATTCGGACAGGTTCGTGAAAACCTGAAACTTGTCGGAGCTCCTTACGAGCCTGAAATGATCGGAGTGACCCGTGAACGTTTCCGTCAGACTGTTTCCTATATTCCGTTCATGAGGAGCAGATTTACGAATATTGACGTGATCTACCGTCTAGGATGGATGGATGAGTTCGTTGAAAGGATGTTCGGCAAGGGCGGAATCTGGGAAGTATAGAAAAAGTTTGTAAATTCGCGGAAATTTATTTTTACGCCAGCTGAATAATGACTATTGACAACAACATCCGGAAGAAGTACCGCTATTGGGAGTGGCGCACGATCGCTGTCCTGTTCGTAGGTTATGCTCTGTTTTATTTTGTGAGAAAGAACCTCGGAATGGCCATTCCTGCCATGGAGGCGGAACTTGGCATTTCCAAGACAGAGTTGGGTATATTCCTTACGCTCCATAGTGTAATATATGGACTGTCACGTTTCGTGAACGGAATCCTGGTTGACCGTTTCAGCAAAAAGAAGATCATGTCTCTTGGACTGCTGCTCACGTGTGTAGCTAATGTCCTGATATGTTTCAGCCCGAAACTTAACGGAGTGCTGAATCTTCTTGACTCCGAAGGAAAGGCTACTTTGGGTCTTGTATACCTCATAGGAACTCTCTGGGTGTTCAACGGCTATTTCCAGGGAATGGGAGTGCCGCCATGCGTGAGTCTCATGGCCCACTGGATCAAGCCTAAGGAGTTGGCTACCAAACAGTCTCTATGGAATGTCTCTCATTCCATCGGTGCCGGAATTGTTGTGGCTTTGTGTGGATACATGCTGGATACATGGGGATATAGCGTGTGGTACCTGTGTTTCCTTGTTCCGGCTCTGCTTGCATTGATAGGAGTACCTCTTCTCTGGTTTGGTCTCAAGGATGATCCGACTGATGTGGGACTTCCTGCTCTTGAGCAGATGGAAGAGTCCGATGAATCCAAGAAGGATGAGAAGAATCCTCTTGAAAATATATCTAAATCAAAACGCAGGAAGATCCTTAACAGGATGGTCTATGCCAATCCATACATATGGATAATAGCCATTTCCAATTTCTGTATATATGTTATCCGTCTCACCATTCTTGACTGGGGAGGGTCATTCCTGACAGAGGAGAAGGGCATGGGTATAGCGCAGGCCGGAAATATGCTTGCGACAACGGAAATCATCGGCGGATCGTTGGGAATGCTTCTGGCAGGATGGCTCTCCGACAAGCTCTTCAAGAGCAAGGCTCACAGGACCTGCTTCTTCTGCATAGTGTTCGCTACACTTTCGTTCCTTCTTTTCTGGCAATGCGATTCGCTGGTGCTGTCGTTCATCTTCCTCGTTCTGTCAGCATTCTTTATCTACGGTCCTCAGGCGCTGTATGGCGTATGTGCTTCCCAGCAGGCTACCAAATATGCTGCAGGTACCGGCAACGGCATCATCGGAATATTCGGATATGCGAGTTCTTTGATTTCAGGTATTGTGTTCGGTTCAATGGCGGAGTCGGCAGGTGGATGGGATAGTGTCTTCCTTGTTGCCGTCATATTCGGAGCAGTTGGAGCCATAGCCATCGGCCTTATGTGGAAGGCGCCTGCAGACGGTTATGAAAAACTTGATAAACTGATAAAAGAGGTTGAATAGTATGCGTACAAATCATAACAAGATAGTGTCTGCGGAGTTGAAGGAAAGACTCTCCAGGATCAAGCATGTGGCTTTGGATATGGACGGAACCATCTATCTCGGCAGCACGCTGTTTCCGTTTACGAAGGATTTTCTTGCAAAGATGTCAGGGGAGGGTATAGGCTATTCGTTCCTGACCAACAATCCGTCAAAGTCAGTGGCAGACTACCTCAAGAAACTTGAAGGTCTTGGAATAGAGGCTGATGAGGAGAATATGTACACTACGTCCCTTGCAGCTATCGACTATATCAAGGCCCATCATCCTCAGGCCCGCAGGCTTTTCCTTCTGGGTACGCCAAGCATGGTCTCTCAGTTCGAGAAGGCGGGATTCGTTTCGTGCGAGGACAGCGCTGACGACAGACCGGATGTGCTGGTTGTTGCCTTTGACATGACTCTCGAGTATTCGCGTCTGTGCCGTGCTGCGTGGTGGGCGTCACAGGGTGTGCCGTATATCGCGACCAATCCTGACCGTGTCTGTCCTACAGACCAGCCGATTGTTCTTGTCGATTGCGGCTCGATCTGCAAATGTATCGAACATGCAACAGGCCGTCAGCCTGACATTACACTCGGAAAGCCGGATCCGAACATGCTTAAAGGCATTCTTGACAGACATGGACTGAAACCGGAAGAAATCGCCATGGTGGGTGACCGTATCTACACCGATACTGCGATGGCTCATAATGCTGGTGCGTTCGGTGTGCTTGTCCTTTCCGGAGAAACCACTCTGGAGACTGCGGAGAAGGTTGCCGAAGATGCGAGGAATAACCCTGCGCCCGAGTTCTTCCCTCCTGACCTGATAGTCAGGGATATCGAAGAGTTGGGCGAACTGCTGCTTGCCAGCAGAAGATAGCGACCGATTATGAATTTTACTGTCAATATTTTAGGCACAGCTTCTGCAATGCCTAAGGCGGAAAGGCATCCAAGCGCCCAGGTACTTGATGTACGTGGGCGCTTGTTTATGTTTGACTGTGGCGAAGGTGTCCAGATGCAGATGAGAAGGGCTGGAATCTCCTACCTCAATATAGAACACATCTGTCTGAGTCATGTCCATGGGGACCATGTCTTCGGAATTTTCGGTCTCTTGTCTACGATGGGACTGCTTGGACGCAGTGCGCAGCTGAATATATATGGTCCTGAGGCCTTCCGGCCGATTCTGGAATTCTTCAGGTCTCAGTTTGGTGAGGGACTCCTGTTTGAAATCAACTTCATACCTCTGTCGATGACAGAGCCTCAGCTCATTTATGAGAACAGGAATGTGGAACTTCTTGCATTCCCTCTTAACCATAGGATAGAGACATTTGGCTATATCCTGAGGGAGAAATGGCCACAGTACAATGTGCGCAAGGAGGCGATTTCCGAGTATGGACTTTCGTTGGCTGAGATAGGTACATTGAAAAGGGGAGAGGATATCGTGCGTCCGGATATGGTGATACATAACTCCGATGCCGCATATATGCCATATGAGCCCCGCAGTTATGCCTATTGCAGCGATACAGCTCCTTTTGCTGAGCTGTCTCAATGGGTCAGAGGTGTGTCCTTGCTCTACCATGAGGCGACATTCCCGGCTGATATGGAGGAGATGGCCGCCAGGACATATCACTCCACTACGCTTCAGGCAGCTCAGTGTGCCCGGGATGCAGGAGTGAAAAGACTCCTTGTGGGACATTATTCGTCCAGGTATCCGTCTGTGCAGTTTTTTCTGGACGAACTTCGCTCGATTTTCCCGGAATCATATCTGGCGAAAGATATGGATGTGATAGAAATTTCTTTTGATTGATTTTATTTGTATCTTCGCGAGATTTATAAACTGTTGACTTTCTATGAGAAAAACACTTCTCGCATTTGTCTTTTTTATTGCTGCAACTGCGTTTGCGGCAGGTGACGGCGTCAAGAAGACTCCTGCGCATGCTTATGTGGAAACGTATGCGTCGATGGCTGTTGCCGAGATGCATCGTACAGGAGTTCCTGCAAGTATTACTCTTGCTCAGGGAATATTGGAGTCCGGTTGCGGTCAGTCTGAACTGGCTGTCAAGGCGAACAACCATTTCGGTATCCAGTGCCATTCATCCTGGAAAGGTCCAAAGTACAAGGCCAAGGACAATGGCCGTTGGCGTGATTTCAGGAAGTATGAGAGTGCTGCAGGATCATATCAGGACCATTCTGACTTCTTGAAGAAGAACAAGAGGTACAGCGGCCTCTTTGAGTTGGAGATCACTGATTACAAGGGATGGGCTCATGGGTTGAAAGCTGCTCATTATGCTGAAGATGTGGCATATGCGGTAAAGCTTATAGACCTTATAGAGAGATATGAACTGTATGTCTATGATACTATGGATGAGGTTCCTGCTGTAGTGGACAAGCCTGAGACTGACGATAAGCCAAGGGAGGGATATGTGCCTGCAGATCTGCCTTCTGGTGTTGTTGTAGTCGAGGTTGAGGAACCGCTTACAGAGCGTCAGCGCAGGGCATACAGATACAATCTGGCACGTCAGATGTATTCGCAGAATGGTGTTCCTTTTGTCTATTCTTGTGCTGGAGAGACGTATGCTGATATTGCAAGGCAGTACAATCTGTTCCTGAGCGAGATTCTTAAGTACAATGATGTGAAGGAGGACCGTGAGTTGCAGACAGGTGTGGTCGTATATGTTCAGGCCAAGAAAGCTAAAGCTGCAAAGGGTTATGATGAATATAAGTCTGAAGGCGGTATGAGTATGTGGGAGATATCTCAGAAGTATGGTGTGAAGTTGAAGAAACTTTGCCGCATGAATGGGGTTGAGGAGTCTTATGTGCCTCAGGCAGGGGAAGTTATTGTATTGAGATAGTTTTGGTATGACACGTAAACAGAAGATCGGAATAATTGTCTTGTCGATCCTGCTGCTGTGTGCAGTGATGGGTGGGCTGCTGCTGTTTTTCTACTATAATATTAACAGGAAGCCAAATTTTACCAAGGATTACGTGCTGTATGTATATCCGGAAATGACCGCTGATGAGGTTCTCGATTCCTTGGAGTCGGGTGCCGGAATGATCAGCCGCAGGAGTGTTGAGACTGCCTTCAGACTTGAGAAGGTCGCTGATGGGATGAAACCCGGCAGATATGTCATATCGACTTCTGATCCAGGCATATATGTGGCCAGGATGCTGGTTCATGGATGGCAGACTCCCCAGATGATGACTCTGTCGGGTACAATGAGAAACAAGGGTGTGATCGCCAAGAAGATAAGCAACCAGATGATGGTGGATTCAGCTTCGGTTGCCTCTGCCTTGAATGATAAGGAATTCCTTGCCGGATATGGATTTACTCCTGAAGATGTGTTCGGAATGATATTGCCGGATACATATGAGATGTATTGGACTGCATCTGTCGAGGAAATCTTTGACAGGTTGAAGAAAGAATATGATTCATTCTGGAATTCAGAGAGAGTTGCAAAGGCGAAAGCTCAGGGACTTTCCAAGAAGCAGGTTTCTGTCGTGGCGTCAATTGTAAGCGGTGAGACTCTCAAGGAGTTTGAATATCCGATCATAGCAGGAGTTTATCTGAACAGATACAAGAAAGGAATGAAGCTTCAGGCAGATCCTACAGTATGTTTCTGTTACGACTATACATTGGACCGCGTGCTGAAGAAACATCTGACCATTGATTCTCCATACAACACTTATAAGTATGCCGGTCTTCCTCCGGCTCCGATCAATGTGCCTCCGAAAGCCTGTCTGGATGCAGTTCTGAACCCCGACAAGCATGGGTACATTTATTTCTGCGCAAGCTCAGCGTTCGATGGAACCCATAAGTTTGCAGTCGGATACAGCGAGCACATGAAGAATGCCCGTGAGTTCCAGAGGGCACTTACCAAACGCAACAGGGAGCGTGCAGCGGCTGCGAAGTAGCAGATCGGATTCCTATCATTTTGGATTAACTTTCTTTCCCGTCCACAGAAACAGCCAGTTTTTATGGATGGGAACACAAAACAGGGGTCTGGCTTTTTTCGGCCAGGCCCCTGTTTTGTGCTGATGCGATCGTCAGATTTTCACGCCGATGTAGTGCGGGCCGAAGCGCTCGAAGGCTGCGCGGTCGAGGGCTTCCTGATGATCCGGGTGGGCGATGCTGATGAGCAGTTTTGCTCTTTCCTGCATCGAGCGGCCGTAGAGGTCCACTGCTCCGAATTCGGTCACGACATAGTGTACATGCGGTCTGGTCGTAACGACTCCGCCGCCTTCTATGATTGTAGGGGCTATCTTGCTGCCTCCCTTGTTGGTTGTTGAAGGCATGGCGATGATGGCTTTTCCCTGAGGGGCGAGTGATGCGCCGTAGATGAAGTCCACCTGGCCGCCCACTCCCGAGTAGAACTTAGTTCCGATCGAGTCTGCGCAGACCTGTCCGGTAAGGTCTATTTGTACAGCCGAGTTGATGGCAGTCATCTTAGGGTTCTTCGCGATGACGAACGGATCGTTGGTATATCCCACATCCATCATGGCAACCATAGGGTTGTCGTCGATGAAGTCATAAACTTTCTGTGATCCCATAAGGAAGGTCGATACGAGTTTGCCCTTGTCGGTGACCTTGTTGGATCCGTTGATCACTCCCTTCTCCACGAGTTCGAGGACACCGTCAGCGAACATCTCGGTGTGCACTCCGAGGTTCTTGTGGTTTCCCAGCTGTGCGAGCACTGCGTTCGGAATGGCTCCGATACCCATCTGGAGACATGCGCCGTCCTCGATAAGTCCTGCACAATGCTTTCCGATAGCGATCTCGACCTCATTCGGCTCGCTGAAATGAGCCGGCTCGAGAGGTTCGTTGCCTTCCACAAAGATGTCTATCATGTCCATCGGAATCATAGCCTGGCCCCATGCACGTGGAACGTTAGGGTTTACTACCGCGATCACTGTCTTGGCGCACTCGATGGCTGCAAGGGTCGCATCCACTGATGTTCCGAGCGACACATAGCCGTGCTTGTCAGGAGGACATACCTGGATCATTGCCACGTCGCAGCGGAGGGCTCCGCAGCGGTAAAGTTTCTGGGTCTCGCTAAGGAAAACCGGAATGTAGTCTGCATATCCGGCCTGGACTCCCTTGCGCACGTTGGCTCCTACGAAGAATGCCTGGTGGAAGAATATTCCGTCGTATTTCGGGTCTGAGTAAGGTGCCGGTCCTTCGGTGTGGAGATGGTGGATACGGACATCCTGAAGTTCACCTCTGTCTCCGCGGGCGCAGAGCGCATCAATAAGGATACGTGGCGCACTTGCCACACTGCTCAAATGGACATGGTCGCCTGACTTGACAACCTTTACGGCCTCCTCTGCCGAAACAAACTTGATCTCTTTACGCATAATTGAGTGATTAGCTCATCAAAGATAGCTATTTTTTGCAGAATTGCTAACTTTGCATGCTACATTGTCGTCCCCGACATGATCGTGGATTTGTGACGCCCCATTGTCATCCTGACCTGCTCCTCTGTCATCCTGAGCGCAGCGAAGGATCTTTACACGAAACAGATAAATGAATATGCATACAAGAGAAGAAAAACTACAGGCATTCGGAAGGATACTGGATGTGCTGGACGAGTTGAGGGTCAAGTGCCCTTGGGACCGCAAGCAGACCAATGAGTCGCTTCGGCCGCAGACCCTTGAGGAGGTATATGAACTTAGTGACGCGATCCTCAAAGGGGAGGAGCATGAGCTGTCGAAGGAGCTCGGCGATGTGCTCCTTCATGTGCTTTTCTATGCCAAGATAGGCGAGGAGAAGCAGCATTTCGACATAGTGGACGTGATCAACTTCCTCTGCGACAAGCTGATATATCGTCATCCGCATGTGTTCTCATCGGCTGAGGTAGGAGATGCCGAGGATGTGATCAAGCAGTGGGAGATGCTCAAGACCAAGGAAAAGGATGGTAATAAGCGTGTGCTTTCAGGAGTTCCTGACGGCCTTCCGCCGCTTCTTAAGGCATACCGCATGCAGGACAAGGCCCGCGGAGTGGGCTTCGACTGGGAGTGCAAGGAACAGGTATGGGACAAGGTGAAGGAAGAAATGGGCGAGTATCAGGCAGAGCTTGATGCGATGGCGGCAGCTGAGTCAGACGAGGAACGCAAAGCGGCGTATGACCGTGCCGAGGAGGAACTCGGAGACTTCCTTTTTGCAACAGTAAATGCTGCACGTCTCTATGGCCTGAATCCTGATACTGCTCTAGAGCGTACATGTGCGAAGTTCCGTCGCCGTTTCACATATCTCGAGGAACAGACCATCCGCAAAGGCCGCAACCTCAAGGATATGACCCTCGCGGAGATGGATGCGATATGGGACGAAGGTAAAGCGAAAGGATTATGATTTACGATTGGCAGGAAAGAACAGCAATGCTGACAGGGGAGGAAATGCTTGACCATTTCCGCTCCTCGACAGTGGCTGTCATCGGAGTCGGGGGCGTAGGGGGCTACGCCGCCGAGGTGGATGGGCGCGCCGGTGTCGGGCATCTGATAATCCTTGACAGCGATGACGTTTCTGTTACCAACAAGAACCGTCAGCTGCTGGCGCTCGATTCTACGGTCGGCAGGCCGAAGTGCGATGTGCTTGCAGCCCGGCTCAAGGACATCAATCCGGAGCTTGACCTTATCATTATAAAGGAATACCTCGAGGCGGAAAAGGCAGGGGAAGTGCTGGGAGCGTATAAGATCGATTTTCTTGTCGATGCGATTGATACGCTTTCACCTAAGCTCCACCTTATCAAATACTGCATGGACAACGGTATTCCGCTCGTGTCATCCATGGGCGCCGGAGCAAAATTTGATGCCACTAAGGTCCGCCTGACCGATGTCTCGAAGTCATTCAACTGTCCGCTGGCCTATATCGTCCGCAAGAGACTCCGCCATATGGGCATCAAAAATGGCTTCCAGGTAGTCTTCTCCGAAGAGCTTCCGGACAAGGAATCGATAGTCCCATGCGAAGACCGCAACAAGAAATCCCAGGTAGGCACTATCTCCTACATTCCCGCAGTCTTCGGCTGTGTCTGCGCCCAGGCGGTCCTCACAGGACTGATGGCTAAGTCTGAAACACTAGACAATAAAGCATGATGAGAAAGATTCTGGTACTGTCAATATGCCTGGCAGTGAGTTTTGCGGCAAGTGCACAGAATGACCTTACCTTCCTTGAGGCAGATGATCCTGTCGCACTGACAGCAGAACAGAAAGCCCAGTGGGAAGAGGTAAGCGGAAAGCTTAATGCCGCTTGGGGCGATTCGGACTTCGCTTATAAGAGAAGCGTTGTCCCGACTGAAGTCTCATCGGAACCATTCCGTCTGACAGTATGGAAAGGAGAACGCGCCTCTGCCCTTGTCGTATTGTGGAGTGCCAAGGCAAAGAAGGGTGTGGAATGTAAGGTCAGTGATTTTAAAGCTGATGGAGCTCAACTGCCGTCATCCATCACGTCAACGCATTTCGTGCGCTATACCCTTGGAGATCAGCAGACTCTTGAGTTCATGAGGACTCATCGCTACAAGAAAGGCAAGACTCCTGCGGTGCTTGCACCTGATATGCTGGACTCTCTTTCAAGTTTATATATGGCGGCTCGTACTGTTCGTCCTGTGTGGGTGAGCATCAATGTCCCTCAGGACGCAGAGCCGGGTCTCTATAAGGCCGATGTGGAGGTGAGGAGCGGACGCGATAAGGTCGTTCTTCCTCTCGAACTTGAGGTCGTGAACCATACTTTGCCGACTCCTGACAAATGGTCATATCATCTTGATCTGTGGCAGCATCCTTCTGCTGTGGCACGTGCATATGGCGTAGAATTATGGAGCGATGCCCATTTCGATGCCATGAAACCGCTCATGAAGAGGCTGGCAAATGCAGGTCAGAAGGTCATCACGGCTACTCTCAACAAGGATCCATGGAACCATCAATGCTTTGATGCATATGAACCTATGATCACATGGACAAAGCATCAGGACGGTACATGGAGCTATGACTATCAGATCTTCGACAGGTGGGTGCAGCTCATGATTGACCTCGGGATCGACAGGGAGATCAACTGCTACTCGATGGTGCCATGGAACTGCGAGCTTGAGTATATGGATGAGGCTGAGGGTAAGACCGTCACAGTCAAGGCAGAGCCTGGTACGGACATTTTTACTGAGATATGGACTCCTTTCCTCATTGATTTCAAGAAACACCTTGAGGCGAAGGGCTGGCTTGAGATCGCAAATATCGCAATGGATGAGCGCTCTCCTGAAGCCATGCAGGCAGCTGCAGATGTGCTTATGTCCTGCGCCCCGGAGATGGGATTCGCACTTGCAGACAATCACCGCTCATACAAGAAGTTCACGATGATGCGTGACGTATGTGTTGCTATCCATCATGCTGTAGTAAGCCAGGAGGATATCGATATGCGTCGTGAACAGGACTTCTATACTACATTCTACGTGTGTTGCAACCCTTCATTCCCGAATACATTCTCGACTTCCAAGCCTTATGAGAGCGAGCTTCTCGGATGGTACAACATAGCTCATGACTATGATGGAATGCTCCGTTGGGCTTACAATTCATGGGCGGCGGATCCTCAGTATGACTCTCGTTTTGGGAAGTGGCTCAGCGGTGACACATATCTGGTATATCCTTTCAACCGCTCCTCCGTGCGTTTTGAGAAACTTATCGACGGAATCGAAGTTGCGGAGAAGGTCAGACAGCTCTGCAGAGAAGGTGTGGATGTTGCTGAGGTTGAGGCGGTTTTGCAGAAGATTCGTGACACAGACATTACAGACTACCGCTATCCTTGGCATGAACTGGTGTCTCAGGCGCGCAAGGTCTTGGATGAGGTTTCGCGCAGATAGGTGGTGCCCCTCGGCGAGTATTGTTCGTAACGGAAAAATTTTATTATCTTTGCACGCTTAAATAAACCATTATATGGCAGACAATTCACTTTTGGAGAAGGTATTGGGCCTTCAGGAGAAATATGAGGGACTTCAGGCACAGCTCGCTGACCCTGAAGTTATTTCTGATATGAAGAAATTCGTGCAGCTGAACAAGGAGTACAAGGAACTGACTCCGATCATCGAGGCTGGAAACGAGTTCAAGAGGATAATCGAGAACTATGAGATGGCAAAGGAGATCCTCGCCACTGAGAAGGATGAAGACCTTCGCGAGATGGCTAAGGAAGAGATTGCCGAGATAGAGCCTACCCTTCCTGAGTGGGAGGAGAAGATCAAGCTGCTGCTCATTCCTGCAGACCCGCAGGACAGCAAGAACGCGATTCTTGAGATCCGTGGCGGTTCCGGTGGAGACGAGGCTGCCATCTTTGCCGGTGACCTTTTCCGTATGTACTCAAAGTTCATCGAGACTCGTGGCTGGAGACTGGAAGTCACTACACAGGCTGAAGGTGCTGCCGGCGGATTCAAGGAAATTGTCTGCAAGGTTTCCGGTGATGGCGTCTATGGCGTGCTGAAGTATGAGTCGGGAGTACACCGTGTTCAGCGTGTGCCTCAGACCGAGACTCAGGGTCGTGTACACACTTCCGCAGCCTCAGTAGCTGTTCTTCCTGAGGCTGATGAGTTTGATATCGAGCTCAATATGAACGATATCCGTAAGGATACATTCTGTTCTTCAGGTCCTGGAGGACAGTCGGTGAACACTACATATTCGGCTATCCGTCTTACCCATATCCCTACCGGTCTGGTAGTCCAGTGTCAGGACGAGAAGTCGCAGCTCAAGAACTTCGACAAGGCTCTCGCCGAGCTCCGTACCCGTCTCTACAACATGGAGTACGAGAAGTACCTCGCCGAGATCTCAGCAAAGAGAAAGACTATGGTGGCAGGCGGTGACCGTTCGGCAAAGATCCGTACATACAACTACCCTCAGTCTCGTGTGACCGATCACCGTATCAACTACACGATGTACAACCTCCCTGTCTTCATGGACGGTGCGATCCAGGACGTGATCGATCAGCTTCAGATCGCCGAGAACGCCGAGCGTCTCAAGGCAGCAGAGTAGTCGGCAATAGTGTGCCCGGTCGTCGGTTTGTGGTACGACCAAGCACGGCAATGTGCCTCACAGAGCGATATAACGCAAGTTAGTGTGCTCGGTGGTCAACCAAAACGACGACCGAGCACATTTTATGTACTCAATATCTGTCTGATGATGGCTTTTGACAGTCCCAGAATTCTGCTCAGCTGGGGAATCGATGTCTTGTTGTTGAAGTAGATGTTCTTGATGATTGAGCATTTCTCAGATTGCGTGAGTCCTGATATCTTCCTGCCGGCAAACTTGTCCTCTGCCAATGTTTCGATTACTTCTGCCAATTCCTTGTCATCGACACGGACAAGTGGCTTGCAGGTCATTTCGTATTCCATCTTAGCGTCGTTGCATGTTCCGAGACTGGCAAGGAAGAATTTCCCGGAATACCCAAAAGCCTTCTCAACTATGTCGTGTCTGACAAATGATCTTGTCTGAATCATTCCTTCCGAGTCTATCATGTATGGACATTTGGACAGATCCATACGTGTCTTCAGAATACGTCTTCTCTCCCGTATGCCCAGATCGGAGATCCTCATGGTTCCCATGCTTGATTCCGTATTGAAGTAGCATGGATAACTGCTCCATGGATAATCCTCGACTCTTCTGCATATTCTTGCGCAGAGAGCATTTCTTAATATGTATGCCACACAGTTGCGGAAATAAGAAATGGAGTCGATGAGAGATATGCTGTCTTCTATCCCTCGCAGAGCACCGGACATATTGTACTTTTGAGCCAGATGCATCGAGTACAGTTTCTTGAAGAACTTGATATATCTGACTGCCTGGTTCCTGTCTTTGCAGATGAGCAGGATATGTACATGATTTGACATGATTGTGTGGACCAGCATCATTACCCCTGTCTTCCATCCTGCCAGCGCAAGATAGTTGTGAGCGACCGTGAAGTCCTCCTTGTCCATTATGATTGCGGGTGTTTCCTGTCCGTTTGTGCAGACATGGTAGCAGTTCCCGCTGAACAGATCTTTCAATTCGATATTCTTCATGCCCCGAAGGTATGGAGACTGGGTAGATATATCGATCGATTTTAAAAAAGATTCTTCAAGTTTTTCTTTTTCTTTAAATCAAAAATTTATTTTTAAGACATAAAAATAAATTTTAAGGTGTGCCCGGTCGTCGTTTTGTGGTACGACCAAGCACGGCAATGTGCCGTACAGCGCATTGTAACGCAGATTAGTGTGCTCGGTGGTCAACCAAAACGACGACCGAGCACGCTTTTGGAACCCCGGGCACGTTTTTGGAAACACTGAGCACGCTTGGGGTAATGGTGAGCATGTTTGAGTAACGGAGGACGAACCTGCTTGGCGAGCGGAAAAGAAAAATGGTTATCTTTGTGACGAATAAGTGTATTTTAACCGATTGAATCATGAAGAAGATCAGAAATCCGTATCTGGGACTGGAGGAGCAGGGTTATAACTGCTTTGCGTGCTGCCCGCAGAATCCGCATGGACTTAAGATGGAGTTCTATGAGGATGGAGATGATGTTGTCTGTATCTGGAATCCCAGAGATGACTATCAGGGCTGGCTGAAGACTCTGCATGGAGGCATTCAGGCTACATTGATGGATGAACTTGGAGGCTGGGTGGTCAACAGAAAGCTTCAGACTGCCGGCATGACTACCAACCTGACAATGAAATATCGTCACCCTGTACCTACAGGAGATGGTGTGCAGATTGAAATCAGAGCGCACATAAGGGAGATGAAACGTAATTTTGCCTTTATAGATGCGACTCTCAGTCACGATGGAAAGGTATGCTCGTCGTGTGAAATGACATACTGCTGTTTCCCGAAAGACAGAGCTGAAAAGGACTTTTTCTTTACGGGATGTGAGCTTGAAGATTAAAACAAAAACGGTCGGAGAAATCCGGCCGTTCATCGTTTATTCGTCCATAGGTTCCAACAGAGGACTTTCGTCTGTGAAGTAGCTCAGCACTGCATCAGTATACGTCTTGGTTACAGGGAGCGGCGGTATGGCCTCGTTGGCAAGGTCAAGGATATATCCGTCACTTTCCTTGCGGAGCATGCTTACCTTCTTGATGTTGACTATGTATTTCCTGTTGCATCTTACCAGTCCGCTGTCCTTGAAACTCTCTTCAACTGTCTTCAGCCTGCACCTGAGCATGTACTGCTTCATTTCACCCTTGCTGTCTGTGTACCAGACCTTTATGTAGTTGTCGTCTGACTCGATATAGTAAAGGTTTTCAGGACTGACTGACATTTTCAGCGTGCCGCTGTTGTCGAACAATGTGATCTTCTGCTTTGACACATTATCCTTAGGTGCCTCGTCGGTGACAACGTTCTCATAGTTCATGAGCTTGATCGTGTTGTTCTTGTCGATGATCGCGAAATACATTCCCGCAATTATATATGGAACTCCGAGGGAAATTACTCCATAGAGCAGAGACCGGGCCCAGATCTTCAATACCGTGTCACCGGTTGCCGGCGTCAGGTTCACTGTCATCCATGTGTAGATTCCACAGACAACACATATTTCCAGGATAGACCAGATGATATATACCCAGAATGTCATGTCTATGTAATTCCTGAACTTGTACATCAGGATGCGGCTTATAATAAGAGTCGCCATAGTCAAGGCGACGAATGCGATCGTAAGCATGAACATCACCGAGTCTCCCAGTCCGAACCATGCCGTGTCGGAAAACGGTATGTATATATTCAGAAATATCAAGGCAAACAGGACAGCGAAAGTGACTGTGCCTATCAGTTGATATTTGCCAAGCAGATAGTCTGGAACTTTAGTATTAAGGAACATCAAATTCAGGTTTTAGTGGCGGCAAATGTATGAAATTTTGCCCCAAATACCAAAAACTTACCACGAACCGGTCGCCCAAGAGGGTCTTTTGCCAATCAAAAATGACTCCTGCCACATTCATTTTCAAGCTGTTCTGACAGCATCTAATTTTGCTGCCGGAATTTAAAAATTGCAAGATGAAAATTGTAGGAACAGGAAGTGTGCTTCCTAAAAAAGTGGTTACAAACGATATGCTCGCAGAGTTCCTGGATACCAGTGATGAATGGATCACAACCAGGACCGGAGTGAAGAGCCGTCATGTGATTTCAGACGAGAAGCTTGAAGATATGGCAATAGAGGCAGCTGAAAAGTCATTGGCAGATGCAGATATTAAGGCAGAGGACCTGGATTTCATAATATGTTCCAATGTTGTGAATGAGTATATAACTCCGCAGTTGAGCTGTATAATCCAGGGCGGTATAGGTGCGGCCTGCCCATGTATTGACATAAACTGTGCATGTGCAGGTTTCATATATGCTCTTGAAATAGCAGAGTCATTCTATAAAGCAGGAAAAGTTCAGAATGTACTGATTGTCTGTGCCGAGGAACCTACCAGAATGACAGACTGGTCGGACAGGAGAACATGTGTCCTTTTCGGTGACGGCGCGGGAGCGGCAGTGCTTGCTCCGGGTGACAACATCAAGAGCATCAAGCTATCATCCTCAAGCGCTACAGACAAGCTTTGGCAGTACCGCATGCTTCAGCCGACCCCTTATATAACCAAGGAAGAAATGGATATCCCATTGCAGATGAAGGGACAGGATGTGTTCAAGTTTGCAGTTAAGGCAGCCAGCAAGGATATTTCACGAGTCTTGACTGAAACCGGATATGCTCCGGAAGATGTTGACCATTATCTTCTTCATCAAGCAAATATAAGGATAATCAATGCGATTCAGGAATACCTGGAGCAGCCTGCAGAGAAATTTCCGGTCAATATCCATGACCATGGAAATTCTTCCAGTTCATGCTGCCCGATCCTGCTGGATGAATGCAAGAGAAGCGGAAGGCTGAAGAGGGGTGACCTGGTTGCCATGAGCGCTTTTGGAGCCGGTTTTGTCTCTGGGGCAGTATTGTTCGAGTGGTAAACTTGACAAAAGAAAAAAAGTAGTATATTTGTTTGGCTAAAAATATTCATATGATTAAAAGCAGAATATGTGAAATGCTCGGAATCAAGTATCCGGTATTTCAGGGTGGAATGGCCTGGGTGGCCGATGCATCACTCGCGGCAGCAGTTTCAAATGCTGGGGGATTGGGACTTATCTCATCCGTAAATGCTGGAACAGAGGCTGTCAGAAATGAAATCAGAAAATGCAAGGAGTTGACAGATAAGCCTTTTGGTGTCAATATAATGCTTCAGGCTCCGAATGCCCCGGAGATTGCTCAGATGGTTATCGAGGAGGGGGTGAAGATACTTACTACAGGTGCGGGCTCCCCGGCAAAATATATGGAAGCGTGGAAGGCTGCCGGAATCAAGGTAATTCCTGTAGTCGCTTCTGTAGCTCTTGCTCTCAAGATGCAGCAGGCCGGCGCTGACGCCGTTGTTGCAGAAGGTGCCGAATCAGGCGGACATGTCGGTGAGCTTCATACAATGCCTCTCATTCCGCAGGTTGTTGATGCCGTGGATATTCCGGTAGTTGCAGCAGGTGGAATATGTGACGGCAGGGGAGCTGCGGCAGCATTCATGCTTGGTGCTGAGGGCATACAGGTAGGAACACGATTCCTGGTTGCGGAGGAATGTACTGTGCATCAGGAATATAAGGATAAGATCCTCAAGGCAACCGATATATCTACTACTGTGACTGGAAAGACTCTCGGTCATCCTGTCCGTTCGCTTAAGACGCCGTTCTCAAAGTCTTTTGCCAAGATGGAAGCTGATCCTTCTACCCCGCAGGAAGATATCCTGGCATTTGGTAGCGGCGCTTTGCGAAAGGCAGTGAAGGAGGGTGACAGAAACGGTAGTTATATGGCAGGTGAGTGTGCCGGAATGGTAAAAAAGGCAGAATCGGCTCAAGCTATAGTTGAAGATCTGATCCTTGGAGCTGAAAAGGTGATTGCGGATTTCGCTTCCCGACTATAACGAATTTAACCTTGGATAAATTATGACAAGAAGAGTAGTAGTGACAGGAACCGGTGTCATCACCCCTGTCGGAAATGACGTGCAGACATATTGGAAAAACCTTCTTGAGGGAGTTTGCGGTATTGATTTCATTACTTCGATCCCGACAGATGACCTTCCAGTGAAGATTGCCGGCGAGGTGAAGGATTTTTCTCCTGCCGATTATGGCATCGAACCTCCTTTTGCAAGGAAACAGGATAAATTTACAATATATGCAGTGGCTGCCGCATGGCAGGCAGTCAAGGAGTCCGGACTTGATTCGGGAGAAGACGGGAATATCGATCCGTTCAGATATGGCGTATATGTCGGATCAGGTATCGGAGGCTTTGCAACCCAGGTGCGTGAGACAGAGAAACTTATAAAGGAAGGAACCAAGTGGGTGTCTCCGCTGTTCATCCCGACTATGATTGCAAATATCGCAGCCGGTAACATTGCCATCAGGAATAATGCATGTGGCCCATGCCTTCCTGTCGTTACGGCATGTGCAACTTCTACACATGCAATCGGTGAGGCTTATCGTGCCATCAAGCACGGATATGCTGACGCAATCATTGCAGGTGGATCGGAGGCAGCTGTAATCCCGCTCGGAATAGCAGGCTTTGCTAATGCGAAAGCCCTGTCAAAGGCAGAGGATCCAAAATATGCTTCATTGCCTTTCAACAAGAACCGAGGCGGTTTCGTGATGGCTGAGGGTGCTGCGATGCTCGTGCTTGAGGAGTATGAACATGCTGTGGCCCGCGGTGCAAACATCATCGCGGAAGTATGCGGATATGGAAATACATGTGATGCGCATCATGTTACAGCCCCTCGTCCTGATGGAGTCACTCAGTCAGCTGCCATCAGACAAGCCCTTGACGAGGCCGGATACACATCTGATGACGTTCTTTATATAAATGCACATGGTACTGGTACAGCCCTGAATGACGTGTCAGAGACAGCGGCATTCAAGCTTGCCTTGGGAGATGATGCCTACAAGGCTCATATAAGCTCGACCAAGGGTTCCACCGGTCATATGCTTGGAGCAGCTGGCGCAGTTGAGGCGGTCGCATGTGTCCTGGCATTGAAGAATGGGGTAGTCCCTCCGACCGTCAACCTGGACGAGGTGGATCCTGAATGTGATCTGAACTATACTCCGAACAGGCCAGTCGAGGCTCCGCTTACAATTGCGGTTTCAGATTCACTCGGATTCGGAGGACATAACGGATGTGTCGCTTTTAGAAAACTTTAACTTGATATATATCAGTACTTTAACTTGGAAATTACTTTAACTTGAATAAGATTTTACCATTTCTAACATGAACAGAGAAGAATTGAAAGAGTATCTGCCTCATCGTGATCCCATGCTTCTGGTAGATGAGATAGATATTGATGCGGACGGTGTGGCACATGCCAGGTATCGCATCAGAGAAGATGAGTTCTTCTGCCGGGGACATTTCCCGGGAAATCCGATTGTACCTGGAGTGATTCAGTGTGAGATCATGGCTCAGAGCTGTGCACTACTGGTGAAGGACGAAATCGTCGGAAGAACTACATTGTACAGCGGAATCGATAATGTGAGATTCAAGAACATTATCAGGCCGGGTGACCTGTGCGAGATTACTGCAACGCTTAAAAGCATGCGAGGCAACATGTTCTTTTGCCATGCGTGCATTCATGTCAACGGGGCGTTGTGCTGCAAAGGAGACCTTTCCTTCGTTCTTGTCTGATTTTCAGCTGATTACATCAGCCATTGCGAGGCGTCCTCGCCTGCAGCCAGAGCTTCGCGGATGATGGTCGACGAAATGTCGACCATTTCTGCTTTCAGCAGGGTGATGTCGTATGAAGGGTCTTCTGTCAGAAGATCTTTTTTGATGGATTCAAGATCATGCCCGGTGCGCGGGAAGACTGCGATCCCATATTCCTTCAGGATGCGGGCGTAGTCGCGCCAACGGCGGATGTCTGCCAGATTGTCTGCTCCCATTATGAGTGTGAAGCGATTCTCAGGTTCGCGTTCCTTCAAGGCATCGAGTGTGCGTATTGTATAGTGCGGAGCAGGCATATGCAGTTCTATGTCATCTACCCGGACTTTCAGTTCAGGGTGCCTGCACACGGCCTTGACTGCCGCCTCGTAACGCTCGGGGCCGGTCTCGCCGCTTATGCCTTCCTTCAGCGGATTCTTTGGAGATACTATCAGATATACATAATCAAATCCCGCTTCCTCGGTCATATGCTTCATTATAGCAAGGTGTCCTACGTGAAGTGGGTTGAATGATCCGCTGTATACTGCTATGCGTCTGCCTGTCATTCCGAGCTTTTTCCTGTCATTTCGAGCTTCTCCCTGTCATTTCGAGCGAGCGAAGCGAGTCGAGAAATCTATTTCTTCAAGAAAGCATCAATAAGCCCTTCTGCCTCAGCCTTGGCCTTGGCAAGATCGTCATTGATAAGCACATAGTCAAATTTGCCTGCGGCAAACTCCATCTCTGAAGCGGCCTTCGCAACGCGTCTTTCGATAGCTTCCTCTGTGTCTGTTCCGCGTCCGACCAGCCTTTCGCGAAGTATATCTACTGACGGGGCCTGGATGAATACCGAGAGTGCCTGGTCTCCGAATATCCTCTTGAGGTTGACTCCTCCCTGCACATCGATGTCAAACACTATTGCATGTCCCTTTGCCCAGATTCGCTCCACCTCGGACTTCAGTGTACCGTAGAACGATCCCGCATAGACTTCCTCATATTCTACGAACTTCTCTTCTGCGATCATCTGCCTGAACTCGTCGGCTGAGAAGAAATAGTATTCTACGCCGTGCTGCTCAGTGCCTCGCGGAGCTCTGGAGGTAGCTGAAATAGAGAATTCGAGGTCTTCGCGGAGACCCAGAAGGTGGTTTACAATTGTGCTTTTGCCTGCTCCTGAGGGAGCGGAGAAGATGATGACTTTGTTTGACATGTCTGTTTCGGTTATTTGTAAAGATCCCTCGCTTCGCTCAGGGTGGCATTATTTGCTCAGGATGACAGTAAAATGTTTCATGATGAGGTTTAGATTTTTAATATTCGACAAAAATAGTTAATTTTGCCAAGATTTTGTGATAACGAAACGATTTTTAAACAAATTATACGATTATGATTTCTTACAAGGAACTTGGTCTTGTGAACACAAGAGAGATGTTCGCAAAGGCAATCGAGGGTGGCTACGCTATCCCTGCATTCAACTTCAACAACATGGAGCAGCTTCAGGCTATCATCTCAGCAGCTGCTGAGACTAAGTCTCCAGTTATCCTTCAGGTATCAAAGGGCGCTCGTCAGTACGCTAACCAGACTCTTCTCCGCTACATGGCTGAGGGTGCTGTAGAGTACGCAAAGGAGCTCGGTTGGGAGAATCCTCAGATCGTTCTTCACCTCGATCACGGTGATTCATTCGAGACTTGCAAGAGCTGCATCGACATGGGCTTCTCTTCAGTTATGATCGACGGTTCACACCTTCCATACGAGGAGAACGTTGCTCTTACAAAGAAGGTTGTTGAGTATGCACACCAGTTCGACGTAACAGTTGAGGGTGAGCTCGGCGTTCTCGCAGGTGTTGAGGACGAGGTAAGCTCAGACCACCACACATACACCAAGCCAGAGGAGGTTGTAGACTTCGTTTCACGCACAGGCTGCGACTCTCTCGCTATCTCTATCGGAACATCACACGGAGCATACAAGTTCACTCCAGAGCAGTGCACAGTAGATCCTGAGACCGGTCTCCTCGTACCTCCAATGCTCGCTTTCGACGTTCTCGAGGGTGTTGAGAAGGAGCTTCCTGGATTCCCTATCGTTCTCCATGGTTCATCATCAGTTCCACAGGACGAGGTTGCTACTATCAACAAGTATGGTGGAGCTCTCAAGGCTGCTATCGGTATTCCTGAGCCATGGCTCCGCAAGGCAGCTGAGTCTGCAGTATGCAAGATCAACATCGACTCTGACTCACGTCTCGCTATGACAGCTGCTATCCGCGAGGTGTTCGCAAACAAGCCAGCTGAGTTCGACCCACGTAAGTACCTCGGTCCTGCACGTGACAACATGAAGAAGCTCTACATCCACAAGATCGTAAACGTTCTTGGTTCAGACGGAAAGGCTGAGTAATTCAGAATCAATATCTTTAAGGAGGATTTCTGTGAGGAAGTCCTCCTTTTTTCATACCCGTCTTTGACATATTGCGGAAAAAAGTTATATTTGCGAGTTAATGGTTGAATATTGACCCGATTTAAACGATCTGAATATAATGAAGACAAATTTCTTTTTTGCAGCTTTAACAATTGCGGCTCTGGCAGTGGTATCATGCAACAATAACGAGGGTGAAGTCCTCGCTGTACGTCTTGACAAGACTGCCATTGAATTGGTAAAGGGTGAGAGCGTTCAGCTGAACGCGACTGTAGTTCCGGATCAGGATGCCGAACTTACATGGTTCTCTCAGGACGAGCAGTATGTCACAGTCGATCCGAATGGTGTAGTGACAGCAGTCGGACTCAAGAAGGATGATCCGACATCCGATCAGGTCACACCTGTTTCCGTATATGTGAAGTATCAGAACGGTGCGGACGAGTGTCTGGTTACAGTGCTTCCTCTGGCTCCAGAGAAAGTTGAAATCGAATATGAAGGCAACACTGTGAAGCTGGATCCTGGTGAGACAGTCCAGCTCAAGGCAAGACTTTATCCGGAGGATGCTGATCTGACTGATCTTGAGTGGACTACAGATTATGCGGCATGTGCGATGGTTGACAGCGAGACAGGACTTGTAAAGGGCATTGCTCCTGGTTTTGCTACAATCAGAGCCTCATACAACGACAAGATTTATGATGAGATCAATGTTCAGGTGAATGTGATTGAACCTACTGCTGTCGCTATCGATCCGTCTGCACTGACTATGGACAAAGGTACCAAGTATAGACTTAAGCCGGTTCTTACCCCATCCAATGCTTCCGGTGCTGACATGGTCTGGACGTCACTCGATCAGCATGTCGTGACTGTAGATAAGGAGACAGGTGTCGTTACTGCCGTTTCACAGGGACAGGCTGCAGTTCGTCTTCAGATGGGTAAGCTTTCCGGTGAATGTATAGTAACTGTAAAATAATCATGTAATCATATGAAGAATCTTGTAAAAACTTTATGTATTATCGGCCTTTTTGCATTGGCGGTTGTCGGATGTAAGGAACCTCCTCAGGAGGTGCAGGTCACAATACACCTGAATAAGGAGTTGATAACCAGTCTGCCTGTAGGCAGCGAGCAGACTCTTGTGGCTACGGTAAAGCCGGAGGATGCTGCTGTTTCTGTCATCTGGAGCTCTGACAATGAAAAGGTTGCTGTAGTGAATGATGAAGGTGTCGTTACCGGCGTGGCTCCGGGAACGGCTGTGATCACGGCAAAGGCTGATGATGCAGTTGCAACATGTAAGGTCACAGTTACTGCTGTAAAGCCGACCAAGATAGAGCTGAGTTCAAAAACGCTTGAACTTACTGTCGGTTCCGAGCATGCCCTTGAGGTTAAGATCACTCCTGAAAATGCTGTTGCAGACGACATTACCTGGTATACTAATGATGATAAGGTGGCTACAGTCAAGGATGGTCTGGTAAAGGCCGTTGCCAAGGGCGATGCCACGATTACTGTAAAATGCAATGGTGGTGAACTTGCTGCCGTATGTCAGGTAAAGGTGACAGAGGAGAATACAGTCATCAAGCCTACAGCGGTGGAGGTCGCTCCTGAAACATTGGCTCTCAAGGTAGGCGAGAAGGGTACTCTTACTGTAACATTTACTCCTTCAAACGCTGAGGTCACCGATCTGGTGTGGGAAACAAGTGACAATACTGTTGCGACTGTTGCAGATGGTGAAGTAACTGCTTTGAAGGCAGGAGAGGCTCAGATCACTGCCAAGTGCAATAATGGCGAGCTTTCATCTTCATGCAAAGTTACTGTGACGGCGGAAACGGAGCCAGATCCTGATCCAAATCCAGATCCCGATCCAGATCCAAATCCAGATCCCGATCCAGACCCAACTCCGGATCCGGAACCGGATAAATTGATTGCCGTAACGATTGTGCCGCAGGATGGTAAAACGGATGTTCAGGTTGGAGAGCATCTCAATCTTACTGCTGTATATACTCCTTCAGATGCAAAGCCTAACTCTGTTTCATGGACTGTAGATAATGAAATTCTCGCAACCATAGATCAGAATGGTGTGCTTGAGGGCGTACTTGCAACCAAAGGTTCGGACAATAACTGGATGGAAGTAGTCGTTACTGTTACAGCAGACGGACTGTCTAACAGCCTGCGTGTGAGAGTTATTCCGAAGCAGGCTGAAGATATTCAGATCTCGGTTCCGGAAAACAACCAGATAAAGATCGGATCCGGCTGGAGATTTGAACCGAAAGTTTACCCTGAGGGTCTGGGCTTTGGAGTCTTGGCTATATCTGACCCATACGGTAATATTTCAGATGGCTTCTATACAAATCCATATGCACCTGGCAGGTATAGCTATATATTTACTCTGGCAGATCACGAAAATCTTGTAAATGAGTATAAGTTGACGAGGTCTGTAAGTCTTGATGTGATTCCATATTGGGTCGAGACTGTCTCGTTGCCGGAGTCGCTCAGCATGGAAGCAGGGTCAAGTCTAACACTTACTCCTGCATTCACTTCAGATGTCGAAGGTCATCAGCCTACATATAAGGATGTCGTATGGTCTTCATCAGACAAAACTGTAGCTACTGTGAACGAGAGGACAGGAGAGATAAGTGCACTCAAGGCTGGTACTGTAGAAATTACAGTCACTACATGCCACTCTTGGTCTGTACCATCAGGAGAATCTCACAAGTCGGCGACATGTGTCGTTACCATCGATGAGCCTGCAGTCGCTCTTAATATAGGTGACTACTATTATTCAGACGGTACATGGTCATCTGAGCTGGATCCATCGAAGAAGGTCATTGGTATCGTCTTCTCTAAGGCAAATGCCGCAGCATCGGATTCTCATCTGGCGTCTGATTATCCGGGCTGTACCCACGGTCTTGTATTGAGCACTGAGGAACTTCTTACCTCTTGTACGGAGGGACGTTCCTGGTCTTGGTTGGATCTTGGAAACTGGTGTTATGGCAACGGTTATGGACAGTTCTATGACCTTGATAAGCCTGTAGGTTACTCAAATACTCTCGGATTCGAGGCGGCAAATGCTGCTGCGATCCAGTCATATGGCTATACCATTGACTTTACAATGTTCAATTCGACCTCGCAGCTGATGTCTCATAGAGACGCTGTTGCTGTTCCGTCAACTGCAAGTCGCTGGTACATTCCTTCTTATAAGGAGATGGTGATGCTCTATGAGAATGTGGGTCTTGTGAATGAAAGGCTTGAAGCAGTAGGAGGAGACGTACTTTCTGTGACACGTGCATTCTATGATGATATCAGTTATCAGTACTGGTGCTCGACATTTGATCTGAGCAACAAGGTTATCCGTGCTTTCTCTATGCTTAATGGCGATTGGCATGGATCCAAGACAGAAGGCACCGAGCTGGGTTGCAGAGTTGTTCTGGCTTTCTAAAAACTGCCGAATCCCAATCGTGATACACCGTCCCAGTCAGGATTTACCTGGCTGGGACGGTTTGAATAAAACGTCTGATTCTTTTCCGAGGATTTTGGTGAATGGATTCGTACTGGGAGTATGAGATAATAGCAATCAATAATACCCAATGTTTATTTCCTCTTTTCCCAAATGTCCTCATTAATCTTCGGCAGAAAGGATATCCATGAGTTCCGTGTTGAACCATACGAATTCCTTTCCTATCTTCTCCTTTGTAAGAAGACCGAGAGATTCAAGTTCTGTGAGATACTTCTTCGCTGTGTTAAGACTCTTTATCTTATCAGTCAATAGATTCTTGGGGCGTATGTACGGCTGTTCAAATAACTTGGGAAGTTCGAGCTTTGCAAGCTGAGGCTTCTGTTCACGGATTATCTCCTCAGTCTTTGCTATCAGAGAACGTATTCTCGCAATCTTATGTGTCGTATATTCGGAGGTCTGGATGACGGCTTCAAGCATGAACAGTATCCAACCTTTCCAGTTCTGGGTGCCGGTGACATTGCCTAAGTCGAAGTAGTATCTGTCCTTATTCTGAAGTATAAAGGCACTGAGGTAGAGTATTGGCATATCCAGCAGTCCCTTCTGAATAAGGTAAAGGATGCAGAGAATCCTTCCCGTCCTTCCGTTTCCGTCACGGAAAGGATGGATTGCCTCCAACTGGTAGTGTGCCATTATCATCTTCAGCAGAGGGTCGATAGGGTACTTCCTGTCATCATCCAGAAATTCTACCAGCTCGTTGAGCATCCTTTCTACGATACCCTTTCCTCTAGGTGGCGTATATACTGTCTCGCCGACGAGGGAGCCCCATCCTCTCTTCTTTATGACGATCTCTGCCCGATATGGTCTGATACCGTCGTGTGTCTGCTTTACTTTTCTGTAGATACTGATTATTGTATCTACGGTCATGGGGCCTTCTGCCTTGATCTTGCTGTAGCCTTCCCACAATGCTTCACGATAGTGTAGAATCTCCTTGGCTGGTCCTTGTACGTAGTCATCGTCTTGGTAGGAGAGGGCCTTGTAGAGTTCATCATCGGTTGTGAATATGTTCTCGATTGCACTACTGGCCTTCGCCTCACGAAGTGCAATAGTATTCACGAAGATTGATTGGTTCGGAAGCATCGAGGCCAGTCCTTTCAGTTCTGCAAGTTTCCTGCTGGCGAGGGTCAGCTGCTTTACTATATCAGCATCCTCGTATATGCCGGTGTCCGGTGGCAATGCCGGCAGTTGGTTGTATGGTAGGTTCCTATCGTATGGTACCATGATTTGACAGATTTTACTTCTTCTGTCAAAAATAGTAAAAAATTGACAGATTGCAAAATATCTGTCAAACAATGGACTGGTACGGGATGTGCATTGCCGGGTTATCCTAACGTCTCGGAAAAATAGCTAAGTTTTTCCGATTCGATTGTTAAAGAAAAAGAAAAATCTGCATCACGGTATTTGATGCGATATTCGGTATGGGGAGTTGCTGTAAATGGATAAAGAGACACGTGAAAAAATTCTTGAGAATATGACAACGGAAAGCGACTTTAGGAATCAGGTCGATTATGCTCGCAAAGAAGGCCGGGCAGAAGGTCTTGCAGAGGCACAGATTGAGATTGCCCGTAAGTCCAAGGCATTTGGAGTTGAGATCTAAACTATTGTTGAGGCCACGGGTCTTGATAGGGAGACTGTAGAGAGTCTTTAGGGCTATATATTAAAGGTAGCATTAACCCGTTCCGGTCGGGAGAGTGGTTTGGTATACGTGTGACTATCTGCTTCCGGTGTGATCATTCGGTCGTCTTGCTGACGTCAATGGAAGGTGGGTTTCGTTGACGAGAAAACAACAAGCCGCCCCGAAGGACGGCTTGGAGTGGTATGATTGGTGTGTGGGGATTACTGAACTTCGAAGATGAGCCATTTTCTAAGACCAGTGTTGTTACCATCATATCCGCTGGCGCAAGTTATCTTTGAGCCATCTGGCGTATTGATGTAGTCTGTAGGTCTACTAGAATCTCTCATGTCAACGCTATTGTTAGCTTCGCCAGCCCATTTTGCTCCCATGTTTATAACGATGCCCCAGCTATTGTTGCAACAATATGACTGGGAACTACTTACCCAAGACATTCCTTTATTTGACAACATTGAGAACAAGGTGACCTGAGCTCTGTGTTGATAATTTGTGTCAGTCATGCCTGCGTCCGTCGTGATAGACGTGACATAAAAGATATGCTCAAGACCGAATTCATTGTTGAATGCATTAGTGCTGAATCCTCCTGTCAAAGAAAGGCTATAGAATTCATCATCTGCGACAGTCCAATATTTTGTAGGGTCACCATAGTTGGCAATTACATAGTATTTGCCCGTCTCCAATTCCTCTGGCAGAACTGGGCCGACAACCTTGAATCCGCTTGTCTTCACGGCGGCAGCCTGAGTTACTGATATTGTCTTTGTGACTCCCTGACCTGTAACTGAAATAGTTGCGGTTCTTTCTTCGTATTCAGTATTTTCAGCAACTGTGACAGTCACTCCAGAAGAGTATGATGATGCAGAACCCGCTGTTGGTGACAATGTAAGCCATGACTGATCTGAAGAAACCGTCCAGTATACGTTAGATGTAACACTAAATGATGACGATGAGCCTGCAGCTTCGAATGACATAGACGAGGTGCTGAGAGTAATCTCCGGAACAAAGCCAGCCTGAGTTACTGTGATTGTCTTTGTGTCATCGCCAGAGGTGATAGTGATCTGAGCAGTTCTTTCCGATACTGATACGTTGGTAGCAGCTGAGAATCTTACAATTGCAGGTGACGAAACTGATGCTTCTCCTGATGCTGGAGATACGGTAAGCCAATCTGCGCTGCTTGATGCTGTCCATGCGCGGCTTGAAGTTACGGTGAATGAACCTGTCGTAGCATCTCCATCGATCTTGAACGATTCGTTGCTTACCTCGAGAACATGCTCGAATGTTATAGGGCTCTTGAAGTTGAAGTGGTCTATTTTACTTGCTACGAGGCTGACTGCTCCACTTGTCTTTGAACTTGTGAGACCAATTGAGTTGGTAAAGGTGAATGTAAGGCTGTTGTGCTCGCCTGGCCATGTTACGATGTAGTATGACGCTCCTGCCTTGAGGGTTTCGCCTGTTGGGGCAGCGAGAGTGACATTATTCATACCACCGTCACTAGTCATTTTCAATGGATAAGTCGGGTAATTCTGAGGATAGCTGCCTGTAGTGCCTGAATATCCACTAACCTTATGCTTTCCTGAAAGAGTTGCGTCAGATGACTCTACAGTTAAGGATACAATGTCAGTCGCATCCGAAGGAAGAGTTATCTTTATAAGGGCACATGCATTTTTAAAGTTCAGCTTTGACTGGTTTGCTGCAAACTCTTCAACGTTGGCGATTTCTGCATAAGAAAATAAGACACCGTTCTGGAACGAGTTTTCTACAGCAGTCTGATTTGACGGAAGATTGTATGAGATGACAGTTGGTGCATTTGCCTTGTAGCTGCCAGCATTTCTATGCGAGTATGTCTCAACTGATGATGGATAAACGGCAATTCCGACTCCCATATATTCTGAACCAACTCCCCAATCCCATGAGTCTGTATGAAACAAAGCGGATGCTGAAGTTTCTGAGTCAAATGTCGCAGTCATTACTCCGCTGGCTCCGTCATATTCTTCGCCAGGCCATATGTCTTTGTAATCCCAACCATTTATCGGGACGAACATCACCTTTACCTGATCCCCCTTGACCCAGTGCACGAGGCGGCCGTCTACGAGAGCGGTCTTGGTTGCATTGCTGTCTTCTGTCGAAGGGGCCGTAGCTTCGAATGTGATGGTCTGATATTCTACAGCTGGTGTATCAACTGTCGGTGTTTCGTCTACCGGATTTTCCTTAGTACATGAAACAAGTGCAGCGAAGGCTGCAAGACAAAATAATATCTTCTTCATAGTTCAGCCTCCGTATTAAAGTTCATAATAACCGCCTTCTGAGAATTCCTCGTGAGAAATACCCTCAACGCTTGAACAAAGAACGCCTTCGTACTGGAACAGTACTACTTTTGCAGATGGAGAAACATAGTCTCCATTGAGAGCGGCAGGCGTAGCCGCATTTGAATTGACGTTTTTAACCATAATTATATTTAGTATTAAATTGCAGTTTGCTTAAGTTTAGGTAACAAACGGCAAAGTTATGACTTATTTTTAATAAAATCAATTACTTGACATTTTTTTTGCTGTGCATGGCGTAATGTGGAACTTTTTACATATTTTTGTATGTTTTGATAATTATAAAGCTAACTTATGAAAAGCTCTTTCCGTACTTTCCTGCTGTTGATGACAATGGTATTGGCATCAATGGCTTCTTGTGTCAATGGTGAAGTGTCTGAGCCTCTGACAAATACTCAGGCTGATCCGAATATGCCTGCCTTATCTGAGCATGTAGAATATATGGAGGCCAGTGCCAGCGATCTGAATGCGTTGATTGATGCTCTGGATTCAGAATGCGCATCACTTCTTGAGGCCAAGAATCAACTTCAGAAACATATAGACCATCTGAAAGATGGCTCCTCGATGAAGGAGGCCGCTATGGCAGCGATGCGATTGCAGGCAAGCATCGCAGAGGCTGTGGCTTCTGTCGATACTGAGGGGTGCCAGGATCTGATGGATAGGCTCGAGACAGGAATCATGCTCTGGCTGGGAGAGGATCTGTCTTACGTTTATCCTTTGACCTATGCTTCTTCAAAGGTTGCGGGACTGGTTTCGGACATGGAGAATTCAAAACTCTATGTTGATGGTATCGCTTCCGATATAGAGGCCGGACTGAGAAAGGAAATCGGAGCGGAGGAGATCAATTCCCTTGACAAGGCCTTGACATCTGAGATGGAATCTGCTTCTGAAATGGACCGGGAACTGTCGGAGCTTCTTGCAGATGTGATGCAGGAATATGGACAGGCGATAACTTCTGCCGGCTTGGCGGAGGATGATTATGATGTAGCGCGTCTGGCTTCTCTCAACAAGTCTGTTGAACTGGCCCTTAAGTCTGTCGACGATTCATTTGCCGGGCTTGTTGCCAGAGTTGCAGAGTGCGAGGCTCAGCTTGCTGAAATTCTTGACCGTATCGCGGAATTGGAGGACAAGGTCGAGGACCTGAATGAATTGCTGGGCATGATCCAGTCTGTTGCATTCATTTCGGAAACATCAGATGACGGCGCCGTGGCATATTATAATCTGGATTCACAACTGACGGCTGATGGCATGATGAGTAGAAAACCTGCCGATCAGATCGAACTGTGCTATCTTATCCGTCCGGCTTCCGCTTCGATGGCCTTGGCTGGCAGCAGCTTATGGAACAATGAACTGAAGGTCTTGGGATATTATGCCGATATTATTCAGACAAAGTCTGTCAATCCGAATGACATTGAGGAATTTACAATCCAGGATGTGGTTGTGAATTCCCAGTCCGGTCTTGTGAAGATCAAGATTGCGAACACACTCTCAGAGGACTTCTATTTCAAGAGGATCGGAATGAAGATGGCCTTGTCCATTGCTGACGGAAAGACAGACATGACATCGCGTTTTGTGGATGTCACCCCTGTCGACCAGAGCGGCGATGTGTATGTGGAGACTCTGACTTTGTCTTCAGGCAGCATCGAAGTAGAAAACGGACAGACTGCCAGACTGCAGGCGGTACTTACTCCGGAAAATCCTACTGTTTCAGGAGTCGTGTGGACGTCTTCGGATAAGAATATAGCATCTGTAGATGCAGACGGCCTCGTTACAGGAAACGGTGTCGGTACTGTTGTTGTCACGGCAACCTCTAAGGGCATTGATGAGTGGGGAAAGAAACTTACGGCCTCATGTACAGTGAAGGTCATCCCGTCAGTGAAGATTCTCGGTCCCGATTCTGTAGAGGAAGGCGGACAGACCACACTCAGCCTCCAGAGTCCGAATTATATATCATCAGACTTTGTCACCTGGGAAGTGGGAGTGGCTACCAGGAATGTCAATGGCGAGGTTACGGCTTTCAATATGACGCAGGCGTTTGCTTCAATAGATGACGACGGGGTATTGAAAGGTCTGAAGATGTATTATAACACCAATGATGCCGTTAAGGATTATGTTCCGGTTACTGTAAGATGTACTGTTGACGGCGCAGTGCCTATTGTCTTGTATCATGACATCAGGGTGGTGGCTGTGCAGCCGCAGGGCATCTCTATAAACGGCATGTCAGACACTGATACGCAGATAAAGACAAAGCATGGTGTTGCCTTGGGGCTCTACGGTACGATAAAACCGGAAAATGTAAGTGCAGATTACTTCAAGCTGGCATATCTGGGAAATACCCCTGGATTTGACGGTTATTTCTCAGCATCCAATGTGGGTACATTCGATGTTACGGTAAGTGTTCAGCCAGGAGGAACAGGCCAATATAATTATATGTATCCGAAAGGCAGGAACCTGGCCAGAAACATCACCGTGGTAGTGGAGCCGTACTATGTAAGCAGTGTGACGCTTCCTGAAACATTCACGATGAATCCAAATCAGACTGCAACCCTTTCTGCTACCTTTACATCAGATGTAGCCGGCAAGGAACCGACATATAAGAACCTTAAGTGGACATCTTCTGATTCACAGGTTGTTTCAGTGAACGAGACGACCGGTGAGATGACCTCGCATAAGACAGGAACAGTGACCATCACAGCTACGACTTCACATGAGGATGCTGTCCCAAGCGGACAGTCCCAGAAGTCTGCAAAGTGTATGGTTACAGTCAAGACTCCTGTCGCTCCT
>JAZQEN010000047.1:0-6588 GCA_045539015.1 Candidatus Cryptobacteroides sp. | reverse complement strand
CTCGTGCTCCCCAAAGGGAGCACGAGGTTTCTGTAAGCGACTGACGTGCAAGACGTTATGCGCCAGCGATGTTATAGCCCTATTTCTTCTATGATGCGGGTCATGCCGGCGTAGCGGTCGAGAGTCCAGAGGATGAAGCGGATGTCGACGCAGACGCATTTGTTGTAGTCTGCCTCGCACCAGACGTCGCTGGTCAGCGATTCCTTGTTGCCGTCGAAGGCCAGACCGATCAGCTCTCCCTTGGAGTTCATGACAGGACTGCCTGAATTCCCTCCAGTGATGTCGTTGTCAGTGAGGAAGTTGACGTACATCAGACTGTTGTCCGGGCCGAATCCCCATCTGCCCCAGTCTGCAGAACGATAGAGCAGATACTGTCTGTCATTCAGATGGAAGTCGTAGTCTGCAGGATCATATTTCTCCAGGATTCCGGCAGGGGTAGTCTTCCAGTCACATATCATTCCGTCACAAGGTTCGAGCGGTCCTACTGTTCCGTATGTGATGCGCATGGTAGAGTTTGCATCCGGGTATTGAGGCTCGCCCTTGTCAAGACGCATCTGGTAGAGTGCATGAGTGAACTCCTTGTCAAGAGAAACAGTGCTGACCCCGTTTTCCGCAGCCTTCTTGTCATTGTTGAAGGAAATTATGTTCACATCCATTATGAAACGGCCCAGCGGGTCGGCTGTAATCTCCTCGTGAGAAACCTCTTTCCTGTGCATCCTGCCGATGCCTTCAGGTGTCGAGAACAGACTCGTGCTCCATAGACTGTCAACCAGTGCCTTGGTGTCGCATGCTCCATCCTCGGTAAACTCTGCCATCAGCTCCTTCATCCACGGTGTGAAGTACTTCGGGTCAATGTTTTCGATGAATGTTCCGATTGCATATTCCATAAGGTCACGCTCGACTCTGAGGTCCATCGCCTCATAGTCCTTCAACATCCTTTTGCCCGTGCCGTCCGGATTGCGCGCATTGAATGCACGTCTGATTATGGTGCTCAGACGTGTTCCTCTGATGAGTGTCTCCCTGTAATATGAGGCATTCTGTTCGGCAGGAGCAATGGCTTCATAGTTCCTTTGCAGGCTTTCAAGCAGGTCTCCCCACTGCTGAGTGCGCTCAGGAGAAGCTTCTATCCATGCTGTCAGCTCCTTCTCGACAGCCTGTTTCTTTTCCACTACTCCGAACCTTTCGCAGCATGCCACCTGACCGCTGTACAGCTCATGTACATTGCTGAGACTGAAGAAGTAGTCTGCATACTTCAGACGTATTTCAGGGTCTGCATCCATCCAACTCTTGATGATCTCCATCTGCTTTCCGCGGATGGAATTGTTGATCGGGAGCTTCATGCCTGTGTCAAACGACACCTCGAACGAGCTGCTGTAACGGTTGGTTCTTCCAGGATATCCGATCACCATTGTATAGTCTCCGTCCTTATATCCGTCAAGGGATATCTTGAGCTTTGCTGCCGGCTTCATCGGAATATTGTCCGGTGAATATGCCGCCGGAGAACCGTCAGGCGCGGTATAGACACGATACATTGCGAAGTCGCATTTGTGCTGAGGCCACTCCCAGTTGTCGATATCCCCTCCGAATGCTGCAGAAGAAACAGGAGGTGCCGCCACCAGACGGACGTCGCTGTACACTTCATAGAGGGCTATGTAATATTTCGAGCCTCCCCACATTGAAGCGAACCATGCTTCAAGTCCTGTCTGTTCGCCGTATTTTGTCTCCATCAGGTAGCTCAGCTTCCTTCCTCCCAGGAACTTTCCCTCGGCTTCGTAGCTTTCCATCAGCTCCTCCGCCTCTTCGGTGACGTCTATCACCTTCTTCAGGAAATATACGGTCTTGTCCTTGATGTTGACCTCCTCGTCAGCATTGAAAGCCCAGAATCCTTCTTCAAGATAGTTATGCTCAGGAGTACTCAGGGCATGCACATCCCCGTAGGCGCAATGATGGTTTGTGATCAGCAGACCCTGATCTGATATGATGCTTCCAGTGCATCCGAAGGCCATGGATACTACAGCATCGGAGACTGATGTTCCCGGTGCATCCGCATTATAGATCTCACCGGCAGAGAGCTCCAGTCCGCGCTCCTGCATCTTCTTCTCAAGAGCCTCGTTGATGAGGTTGATCATCCACATTCCCTCGTCAGCTCTGGCAATCTGACCTGCTGTCAGTGCCAGCAGCGAGACGACTATACAATAAATCTTCTTCATTATTTTTCAATGATGATGTGACCGTGATCTTTTGCAGTGGCCTCTTTCCATTTGTCGGTGTAGCCTGGCTGAGTGATCTTTGCGGGGATGCAGTCGGTGTGCCCGTTTGTCACAAAGCTGCCGTCCTCGTTCTGTGCCTTGACGTTTCCGTCAATGTACTTCACTAGAAGAAGCTGCTCCAGCGCAACCCACTTGTCGAAGATCTTCTGTGCATTATCCACAGAGAAACGTGTGAGGTATTCGCGTACGCCTGCATACTGATCAGCTGTCTTGCGTGCCTTGTCGTTGCGGCGGATCTTCTTGCGAGGAGATTTGTCAGCTGCCTTGTAGAGCTTGAGAGCTTCGGCATCAGCCTGTGCGACGGCCTCGACCATCTCGGCCTCCCATGCGTCGATAGCGGCATCTACTGTAGGGAACATGATGTTATATGCCTTGTAGCATGCATTTGCAACGCGGTTCGTCATCCAGAATGCAGATGTAGGGGAGTATGTGATCATGTCGCCGTTGCCTACGCGGAAGCATTCAGGAACTTCATATGTCGAAGTGTAGATAGGGGTGAGGTAGGATGTGGCTGCATCGTCGCATCCGAACCAATTCACTCCTCCGATCTCGTCAGGAAGCCATCCGCGTGACTGACCCACGAACCAGAATCCTGTCTGCTGGGTAGCGATTGCTCTCTCGTTCATGTAGCTTTTTCCTTCGTATTCGAAGCTCATCGGTCTCCATCTGTATGGCAGGGCATTTCCGCCTGCTCCGATGTCCTGAGTCATATCCATAGGGGTGCCCTCGTAGTGGTCACGCATCACATCAGCCACATCCTTTACGCTGATCTTGCGCGACGGCTTCACGAAGAGAGGGAACCTCTTGCTCTTGTCCCATCCCATCGCATAGTCGATATAGTCGTATGCATCTTTAGTCACGACGTTTCCGTTCTCATCCTCGAAGGTGAACTTGCCGTCGCAGAGGATGTTGAAGGCTGACCATGCACGTGCCTCGCATCCACGCATTCCGCTGAAATCGAGCGGTGCATAAGCGTCGCAGAAGCTGAAGTCCTTGTCCTCACCGCTGAAATATCCCTTCTCGCGTGCGAATGTGATCACATCCGGAGCGTAGATGCAGTTGTCAGGATCATTGAGAGGGAAGGTGCTTATGCGGGCCTGGTTTGCATGAGCGCAGATGTATCCGTCAGGAACCCTTCTTGCTACCCATACGATTCCCTTGTTGTCAGGTCCTTTACCGATAAGGTCCATCACCCACACCTCTTCGGTGTCTGCTATGGAGAATGACTCTCCGCTTGAATAGTAGCCGTATGTGTTGGCCAGGTCTACGATGATATCGATCGCCTCGCGTGCGGTCTTCGCTCTCTCAAGAGCCACATAGATGAGCGAGCCATAGTCCATGATGCCCTTAGGATCTTCGAGTTCAGGACGTCCGCCGTATGTAGTCTCGGCGATGATGAGCTGGTGCTCGTTCATGTTGCCCACCCTCTGGTATGTCCTGGCTACCTGAGGGATATATCCGAGGAACTTTCCTGTATCCCACTCGTTGATCTGGCGCAGATCTCCTTCTTTCCACACTCCTGCAGGGGCATAGTAGAGCTCTCCATATAGCTGGTGTGAATCAGCCGCATATGAAATCATATTTGATCCATCTGTACTTGCGCCTTTTGTTACAAGAACGTTGGTGCAGGCGTCGGCACGATGGCTGAAGAGGCTTAAAGCGATTGTTAATGTCAGAAAGACTCTTTTGTAATATCTGCTCATTTTGTACTTTTATTATAATTAACTAATTTTGTCTGTTTTTTAGCTGCGTCCACTTCATTGCGACTCCGTAGGACCACTTCATTGCGAAACTCATAAGGTTGCGGCAATCTGAACGCGGCAAAACACAAAGTTACAAAAAATCAGTATATATGAAACTGAAAATGTTTATCATGCCGGTCATGGCTGTGATTCTGTCCATGGCAGCAAGCGGTACAGCATACGCCCAGCAGCCGGAAAAGCCTGATATCAATGAACAGGCTGAGAATGAGGCAGACAGGCTCCAGAGAGTTCTTGATCTGGAGGACTGGCAGGTTTTCTATGTAGACTCCACCCTTAAGCATGATTTCCCGGCTATGATGGCTGAGATGGAGCAGATGTCGTCGGCAAAGGTGGGGAACAGAGATATGTATGTAAGGGTTCAGGACAAGTGGATGGACCAGATAGACGCGACGTATAAGAAGATATTTACAGAGGAACAGTGGGCGGCATACCTTAAGCAGGGCGCCGGCAAGGCCCAGAAGGCCAGAGCAAAACGTCAGGCTAAATACTGACCCCGTCAGGCGTCATCAGTAATCTCCCGTCCATGAAAACGGCCAAAAACGTGGACGGCAGCACAAAAAATAACTTCCCGTCCATGAAAACGGCCAAAAACGTGGACGGCAGCATTGCAGATATGGATTTTTTAGAAGTAGTAGAAAAAAGACACAGTGTCAGAAAGTATGCAGACAGACCTGTAGAGAAGGAAGTGCTGGATGCAATCGTAAAAGTTGCCCAGACAGCACCGTCGTCAAGGAACAGCAAGAGTTCTGCATTCATGATAATCGAGGACAGGGACACCTTGGATGCCCTTTCTCAGATGCGAGACTATGGCTCGGCACTCCTCTCCGGAGCTCAGGCAGCCATCATAGTCCTCGGAGACGACACCAAGACAGACCTTTGGGTGGACAACTGCGCAATATCGGCAACATTCGTCCAACTGGCGGTAACGGCAATGGACCTCGTGAGCTGCTGGGTACACATCAACGGTCGTCCTGTACTGAAGGCGGAGCCTGAAGGAACAAAGGCAGAGGACTACGTCCGAGACCTCCTTGGCATCAAAGACGGTCTCCGTCCATATTGCGCCATAGCAATCGGTTACCCGGTAGAAGAATAGCGAAAGCCAACCCTCGCGCCTTTGCTTCCGACCGCAGCGCCTTTGCTTCCGACCGCAGTGCCATTGTCGCCATCCGCAGCGCCATTGCTGCCGACCGTAGCGCCAGGATGTCATTCCGAGCGAGCGAAGCGAGTCGAGGAATCTATATGATAGAAATTTAAAAAGAATAACATATGAAAGAAAAAATTGAGGCCCTCATGGCCGAAATAGCAGGCTTGACCTGCAAGACCGAGCAGGAAGTTGAAGAGGCTCGTGTCCGTCTTCTTGGAAAGAAAGGCTCGATCACAGCCCTCTTCGAGGAGTTCAGGACAGTGGCTCCGGAGCTCAAGAGAGAGTTCGGACAGAAGCTCAACGTCCTCAAGAACACTGCAGCAGCAAAGATCGAAGAACTTAAGGAGGCTGCTGCTGAGTCTCAGGCCGGCGGAGCGCCTTCATTTGACTATACAATGCCTGGCGACCCTGTGGCCCTAGGCTCACGCCACCCTGTGTCAATTGCACGCGAGGAAATCGTAAGCATTTTCCGCAAGTTCGGATATGACGTGGCGGAGGGGCCGGAGATAGAGGACGACTGGCATGTGTTCGAGGCTTTGAACTTCCCTCCTGAGCACCCTGCACGTGAGATGCAGGACACATTCTTCATCAGTGACAGCGACAATCCTGTCCTCCTCCGCACCCACACTTCATCAGTACAGGTGCGCGCGATGGAGAAGATGCCGCTTCCGATCCGCATCGTATGTCCTGGCCGTGTGTTCCGTAACGAGGCAATCTCAGCTCGCGCACACTGCATCTTCCACCAGGTCGAGGGACTTTATATAGACGAGAACGTGACATTCGCAGACATGAAGCAGGCGATCCTCCTCTTCGCTCGCGAAATGTTCGGCGCGCAGACTCAGATCCGCATGCGTCCGTCATACTTCCCGTTCACAGAACCGTCTGCCGAAATCGACGTGAGCTGCAACATCTGCGGCGGCAAGGGATGTAATGTCTGCAAGGGTACAGGCTGGCTAGAGATCATGGGCTGCGGAATGGTAGACCCTAACGTCCTCGAGGCGTCCGGCATCGACAGCAAGAAGTACAGCGGATTCGCTTTCGGCATGGGCGTAGAGCGTATCGCAATGCTCAAGTGGCAGGTACGCGACCTGCGCAACTATTTCGAAAACGACCTCCGCTTCCTCAAGGAGTTCGAGACATCGCTCTAGTCGATAACTCCTGGCGCATAATCGCCTGACTGACAACATTTTACAAAAACCTCGTGCCGCCAAAAGGGAGCACGAGGTTTTTGTAATGCGCTGGCTCATAGTTAGTTAGGTGCCAGTGTTTTGGTATAATTGACATTTTTGGTTGGTGATCATGACAAAAGTGGTTGGTGAACGAGCTCGTTCACCAACCACTTTTTAGCAATGTAAACATCTCCTTATCTCTTGGACTTCTTTTCGTCATTGAAGTACAGATACCATTTGAT